>JALVBA010000093.1 GCA_027010905.1 Marinilabiliaceae bacterium | reverse complement strand
CTATATGCATAATATAACTTTTTAATAATCTTTTCGTATATAAAAGTTGACAGTTTATGAATGCTAATATAGCATTTGTAAAAATAACTATAATAAAAATGAAAAGTTTAATCAAGTCAACTGTTGCTATTTTTTTATTGATATCTATGGTTGGAGTGTGTGGTAATCTTTTTGCTCAGGATAAAGAGATAGCTGTGATTGAAAAGTTAACTTCAAAAGATAAGCGTAGGGTTGCCAAGGCTGATAAGTGGCTCACCAAAGGTTATGACATATTGAAAGAGGCAAAGGTTTATGATGATAAGGCTGCTTCGTTGAAAGAGGCTAAGGGGAAGATAAAGATGGGGAAGATTAATAAGCTGGATAAGAAATCTGATGGGATAAAAATTAAGGCTGCAAGCTATTTGCAGGATGGGTATAAAAAAAAGGCAAAGGTTTTTGGATCTATAATAAAGGACTCACGAAAAACAAACCCGCAGCTAGCTTCCCGATTGAAAGAGGTTGAGTTTAACTCAGATAAGAAAATTAAGAAATCAAAAAAACTATACCGTAAAGCTGATGATATGGCTTCAAAAAGCAAAGCCGTTGAATATTTTGAGCTTGGTCATAAAAACTATGTAGAGGCAATTGATATTCTATACGACGGCTTGAGTGTAATTTATAATATTGAGTCTGTATTTGAAACAGACAATTCTATTACTGAAGAAAACACAACCTCTGAAAATGAGACAATGACTACGGATAATGAAGCTGATTTGTCAGGAAGTGTTACAGGAAATGCCAATGTGAGCAGTGTAGCTGCCGGAGGTGTTGCCGCAGTTGCAACAACCGCAGCTGTAGTTGCAGCAGGTAATAATACTCAGGAAGATGAGAAGGAGTTGATTGCTGTGCAATCAGATAGAGTGGCAGTAGCTGTGTCTGAACAAGCCTTGCCGGCCATCACCATAGCGTCTGAAGAGACCACTGAGCAGAAGAGTGATATTAATGTCTTCTTTACTATCCAGTTTATAGCTGATAAAAGCCCTGTTACGCCCGAGGTGTTGAAAACAAAATATTCAGGCGACAAGGAGATTGTTGAGATGAGTGCCGGTGGTTGGTATCGATATTCGGCCGGTAAATTTACCAACTTAAATGAAGCAAAAGCAGTTATGAAAGCTGAAGGTATTAAGGGGTTTATTGTTGCCTACAGTAGTGGAGAGAGGATAACTGTTACCGAAGCTGTTGAATTATTGAAATAACCATAGGTCTAATACTATATTTTAAAGATTAACAAGATGAGAAAAATTAGTTTTATTTTACTACTGTTTGTGTCCACCACCTTATCAAACTCTTTTGCACAAAAAGAGATTATTGGTTTTCTGCAAGCAGGAGTTGACGATGCAAATGCATTAGGACAAGCATATCTTCAACCCTATGGTGAGATGCTGGGTGTGAACCTTAACGGTGGATGGTACAACTCAGCAAATGTTCATAAGGTTTTAGGTTTTGATGTGATGTTCTCTGCAACATACACTACGGTACCCACAGGGGGAAAAAGTTTTGATGCAAATGGTATTGATCTAAAGAATATATCTCCCTCCGGCGATGGAATTACTCCAACCATGGCAGGGAAACCATCGCAAGAGCAGTCGTTTTACCTTAATGACGACTCTAATAAAAACGATATCTTAACTATCAAAGGAAGTGACCTTAACTTCTTTGTCAGCCCCATGTTACAAGCTGCAGTTGGACTGCCGTTTCATACGGAAATAATTGGACGATTCATGCCTAAAGTGGATATGATGGATTATGGTAAGGTCTCTCTTTGGGGATTGGGTGTTAAGCACTCAATAAAAGACTATATTCCTTTTGTTAAACGTGTGCCAATGCTACAGCTCTCGGTTTTGGGTGCATACACCAATTTCGGATCAAGTCTGAATGTTGAATATGGAGATGATTCAGGTGATTTGGAAATTGGAGCCAATGCATATTCTGCCCGACTTCTGGCAGGCTTGAATTTCCCCGTTATCTGTTTATATACCGGTATGGGATATGGCAGTACAAGCAGTAATGTAGATGTGAAAGGAACATTCTCGGGCATCCCCGGTGAGGATTCTCCATTTACCAACCCGATATCGTTGGCATACAATACAGATGGTTTCGACTTTAATGTTGGTATGAGGTTGAGGTTGGCAATATTTGCAATTTATGTTGATTATACTGTTGGTAATTACTCAGTTATCACAGCCGGTGTTGGGTTAAATTTTAGATAGTTATAAATATTTAAAATAAATAATATGCATACTCCTCACTTCTGCACTAAGCTGTTTTTTGTTGGCTTCATCCTAACCCTATCGTTTGGATTGAACGGCCAGAGTAACCCTGATTTAAAATCCTTGCTGTCACAATCAGAGTATCACAAGTATCAGAAAGCCGATAAGCTTATCTCAAAAGCTTCACGGATTATTGACCCGGCAGATGTTTCAGGAGAGAAGGTGTCCTTGTCAGGTCAAGCTCTGTGTGAGACGAATATGAAAAAAGAGCAGGCATATCTTCTGTTTAAAGATGGGTATAATCTGAAATTGCGTGTTCTGAATGGGTATTTCGAGAATTATCTAAACGAGAAAAGTGACCTTACAGGTAGTGACAAACAGAAGGTTGACGCTATTCAGTCAATTATTAATGAAGGAACAGACAAGTCGAAAAAATTATATGCCAAATCGCGCAATACCTCACGGCTTAGTAAATCAGTCAAACTACAAGAAGATGCTCAGCAGATTCAGACAGATGCGATAAAATCAGCAGAGAAAGGACTACTTATAGTTCAATCTTTTATAGCGACTCCTACTGAAGAGCCGGTAGTTGCAAGTAAAGACACCTTGGTTGAAGAGAGTATTACAGCAATTGAGCCGGCACCTGTTGAACCGGTAAAAGTTGCTGAGGTTGTTGCTCCTGTTGCAGTAGTGGTTGCAATAGAAAAGAAAGAGCCAGTAAAAGAGACAGTAATTGTAGAGGAGAAACCTGTTGAATCCGATGTCTATTTTTCTATTCAGGTATTGGCTGATAAAAAAGCGGCATCTGTAACTCAGCAAAAAATGGTATACAAAGGAGACCGCAAAATGATAGAGAATGTTGGTAGCGGTTGGTATCGATACTCAGTAGGTAAATTCAAGTCATACTCTGAAGCTGCCTCTACAATGAAGTCGGAAGGAATTAAGGGGTTTGTTGTCGCGTACAATGGAGATGAAAGAATTACTACATTAGAGGCTAAAAAGATTTTGGGAGGAGTGAAATGATGAAGATGAAAATTAAATATATTCAATTTCTTTTTATAGTTGTTTCTTATCAGGCAGCAACTGCACAGAAAGATGTTACCGGGTTCCTTAATTACGGACTAAACAATGCCAAACTGTTATCGGAGCAGTACCTGACACCTCAAAGCAAGATGGTTGAAAATAGTTTTAGCAACGGGTGGTTTTCAACTGCTAAGGTGCATAAGTTTGGAGGATTAGATATTCAGGCAGGTGTGAATTATGTTTTTGTTTCAGCTGATGATTTTCTTTTTAATGTTAAGGATATGGTTGATGCCGGTGTATTACCGGGAGCTTTTTTGGCCAATGGCTCGGTGGCTCAGACTCCAACTGTTGCAAATAAGTTCCTACAGGGGCAGGAGCGACCTCAGTTAGTTTACAACGGAGTAACCTCTGAGATGCCCAATGGGTCAGGCTACAGTTCGATGCTATCGCCACTGGTGGGTATAACTTTAGGCATATCGATCAATACTGAAATCGCCTTCAGATACATGCTCCCCAATGGAGATTCAAACAGCGGGGATGTTACTATGTACGGTGTGGCCATTAAACATTCGTTAAAAAACTATCTTCCCTTCGTGAGAAGAACTCCATATCTGCAACTTGCATTAACAGGTAACTACTCATCGTACAAAAGCAGTGTTGACGTTAGTTACAATTCACAATCGGGGCAGGAGCTCAATGCTGAAGCAACCGGTTACGGCGGTGGAATGGTTATTGGGATGGATTTTCCGGTATTCGGTTTTATGGGTAATGTTGGATATGCGATGTCGGAAAGTACTTTTAGTCTTAACGGTACATTCAGCGATGTGCCGGGTGAAGCAGATGTGATATCTTCCGAATTGGCATCCTACAGTAATGGATATGTCAACTACGGTTTAGGGATGTTTTTGCGGTTGTACCGGTTTCGTATTAGTGCTAACTACTCCTATGGTTTATACTCAATACTAAGTGCCCAAATAGCTTTTGAGATTGGGAATTAATACGGATTCCCAAACTTTCCTTTAAAAAACACCTCCGTAGGTGACTTCCGACTTTTTATGGGGGCTTCGCTGTTTGTGGGATACCCTATGGGTAGGATGGCTATTGGCTCAACACCGTCAGGCAGTTCAACGATATCGCTAACTAATTCTTTATCGAAATGGCATACCCAGCATGTGCCAAGCCCCAATTCTGTAGCTCTTAAAGTCATGTGGTCTACAGCTATTGAGACATCAATATCGCAGTGGTCTTTTGCATCGTACGACCTTTTCCACGATGAATTGTGATCTCCACAAATAACAATAAACTGGGGTGCTTTAGCAAACCAATCTCTGGGGTAAGCACTTTTAATCCTGCTCAGTTGGTCCTCCTCACAAATGGATATAAAATACCACGGCTGCTTGTTGCTCGCAGATGGAGCCATACGTCCAGCTTCCATAACTTGTGTTATAAGTGCTTTCGAAATTTTTACCGGTTTGTACGACCTAACCGAATATCTCTCCTTTAATAATAGATTGAAATGCATGATGAAATCAATTTATAGTTATTTTTACTGCCTGTAATACAAATTTAATAGTATTATTTGAAAATAGTTATAAAATTAATTTAAACTGCTAACATGTTTTTTGTTATTTCAAAATTGATAGGTTTCCTTGTCTCTCCCTTTTGGTGGATAATATTGTCCTTAGGGTTAGCATATTTTATAAAAAACAGAGTCTATAAGTCCAGACTATTTCTGTTGGCATTTGTACTGTTTATTGTTTTTACAAATCCACTGCTGTTCAGAGTAGTTGTCGGAACGTGGGAGGGTGACTTGCAGCCTGCCGAATCGATGCGTAACAAATCGGATGTTTGTGTTGTTCTGGGTGGGATGTCAGCTTATCACGAACCCACAGGCAGGATACGTTTCACACAAAGTGCCGACCGAATATTGCAAGCTGTCGACCTGTACAAAAAGGGTATTGTTAGTAAGATTGTTATTAGTGGGGGTACATCGAGATTAATACAGAAAACCCGACCCGAATCAATTCATCTCAAGGAGTTTCTTCTTACTTTGGGAATTCCTTCCGGTGCAGTGTTAATTGATTCCATGTCCCGAAACACTTACCAGAATGGGATTAACTCAATGGAGTTGATTAAGGCGAATGGCTGAAGCAGAAAGGTGGTGCTTGTGACATCAGCATTTCACATGCGAAGAGCAGCAGGATGTTTTACTAAAGCAGGATTTACTGTTTATCCATACACTACCGACCCACTCAAGGGAGTAAACAAAATTACTTTTTCTGATGTTGTTGTTCCGTCAGTAGGTGTACTAAATAACTGGAACTTTCTTATTCGCGAATGGGTTGGCATCGTAATGTATTGGCTGAATGAATATCTGTAAGTAGGTTAGTAATGTTTGGGAGTATTGTGACAATAACGGTATCGCCCTCGGCTAAATATTATTTTCATACTCCCAATGCAATATCATCGGGTATTTTTCAGAACCAGTCATAATCTTTATTCAATGGTTAATATGATGTACACATAAAAATCAAGAATACAATCTTTAATGAAACAGCGAAGGCTCACCTTTAGTGAAACCTTCGCTATAACATATAAAACTTTGCAATTCCTTAAACCAGCCCCTTAGCTTCCAACAATTCACTCATCTCTTTCTGTACAGCCATAGCTGCATTGCGGGCTTTATCCGCAAATGTTTCGTCGTTAGCAGCATAAATTATTCCACGGCTTGAGTTCACTAAAAGGCCACATTGGCTATTCATACCATTCTCGGCAACTTCCTTCAGACTCCCCCCCTGTGCACCAACTCCCGGCACCAATAGGAAGTGTTCAGGAATAATATTACGAATATCACCCAACATCTCAGCTTTAGTTGCTCCAACAACATACATCAGACTATCAGTTGTCCCCCACTCTTTTGATATTTTTATCACTTTCTCAAATAGCCTCTCACCATTCTCTGTTATATATTGAAAGTCAGCAGCACCTTTATTCGAAGTTAAGGCAAGAAGAATCACCCATTTATCAACATAGGTCATAAATGGCTTAACTGAATCCTCGCCCATATATGGTGCAACGGTAACAGCATCAAACTCCATGTGGTCGAAGAATGCCTTTGCATACATTGATGATGTGTTACCAATATCGCCTCGTTTTGCATCAGCAATTATAAAAATATCAGGAAATTTGTATCGCAAGTAATTAACCGTCTTCTCAAGTGAATTCCATCCGTTTACACCAAGTGTTTCATAAAAAGCGAGGTTGGGTTTGTATGCAACCGCCAAATCATGTGTAGCATCAATAATCTGCTTGTTGAAAGCAAATATAGGATCAGTAGTATCAAGCAGGAAACGTGGAATCTTGGCAATATCGGTATCTAAACCAATACACAAGAAGCTTCTCTTCTTTATAATATTTTCAAACAGCTCTTTTGAAGTCATGATAAATTATTTTAAAAGCCCCTCCCTAAAACCCTCCACCTTTAAGGGAGGGAAATAAAAGGCATTTTTTTTACAAAACAATCCCCAAACAGCTCCCTCCCTTTGGGAGAGTTGAGGAGGGTTTCCCTTACATCTCACTCTCCTTCAATCTCTCTGCATTCTCCTCAACTATCAGCTTATCGATAATTTGTTGCAGGTCGCCGTCAATTATGACAGGTAAATTATAGAGTGTAAGGTTAATTCGGTGATCGGTTACCCTACCTTGTGGGTAGTTGTAGGTACGAATCTTAGCTGAGCGGTCGCCTGTGGAAACCATCGTTTTTCTTTTCGACGATATCTCATCCATGTACTTCTGATACTCCAAATTGTATATTCGTGTTCTCAGCTCAGCCATTGCCTTGTCGAGATTTTTAAGCTGAGATTTCTGATCCTGACAGGTAACCACTATTCCCGTAGGTGTATGTGTCAGCCTGATAGCTGAGTATGTTGTATTAACCGACTGCCCCCCCGGACCTGACGAACAGTAGGTGTCTTTACGGATATCTTCAGGACGCAGGTCAATATCAAACTCTTCAGCCTCGGGCAGTACAGCAACAGAGGCAGCTGATGTATGCACCCTACCTTGTGTCTCAGTTTGAGGTACACGTTGAACGCGGTGTACTCCCGACTCATATTTCAAAATACCATAAACCCCGTTACCGGTAATATTCATCACAATCTCCTTATACCCCCCGGATGTTCCTTCTGAGATATTTGTGATCTCTACCTTCCATCCCTTTTTCTCAATAAATTTTGTGTACATTCTGAAAAGATCCCCGGCAAAAATACTGGCTTCATCGCCACCTGCACCTGCACGAATCTCCATAACTGCATTCTTTGAATCCTCCGGATCGGAAGGTATTAGAAGTATCTTAACATCCTCTTCCAGTCCGGGCAGTTTGGCCTCTAGCTCATCCAGCTCCATCTTTGCCATCTCCTTCATCTCCGGATCATCCTCCCTCAACATCTCTTTTGCATTCCCTATATTTTCAAGAATATTTTTATAGGTTTTATAAACATCAACAACCTTCTCAAGCTCTTTGTACTCTTTATTCAGTTTGATATATCTTTTGGTATCCGATATCACTTCCGGGTCGGTAATAAGTGTTCCTACCTCCTCGAAGCGCAATCTGATTCCCTCTAATTTTTCTAGCAATGATGACATAATTAAATGATTAATGGTTAATGGTTATATGGTTGAAAACTCTTTAACCATTTAATAAATAAACTCTCCAAATTCACTTTTGATTGTAAGCTTTTTCCCTTTAAACTCTTCACATCGCCCAATAATTTGTGCATCCACATTGAACGACTTTGAAATATCGATTATCTTTTGTGCATGCTCCTCGCTTACATAAACTTCGAACCGATGCCCCATGTTAAACACTTTATACATCTCACTCCACTCAGTGTCCGACTCCTCTTTAATTATTTTGAAAAGTGGCGGAACATCAAACATATTATTCTTTATCACATGAAGGTTGTCAACAAAATGGAGGACTTTGGTTTGGGCTCCGCCTGAGCAGTGAACCATTCCGTGAATATCAGACCTCATCTCATCAAGTATCTTTTTAACTATTGGTGCATAGGTGCGTGTTGGCGACAAAACCAACTTACCGGCATCAATACCAACCTCATCAATCATATCGGTCAGTTTGTAACCTCCTGAGTAAACAAGGTCATCAGGCACACTGCCATCATAACTTTCAGGATACTTTTCGGCAAGGTACTTATGAAACACATCGTGACGAGCCGATGTCAGTCCGTTACTTCCCATACCTCCGTTGTACTCCTTCTCATAGGTAGCCTGACCGTAAGAGGCAAGTCCCACAATCACATCACCCGGACTGATGGTATGATTAGATATAACCTCGCTACGTTTCATGCGGCAGGTAACAGTGCTGTCAACGATGATAGTTTTTACCAAATCACCCACATCGGCAGTCTCCCCTCCTGTTGGGTAGATGCTTATCCCCATCTCACGCAATTCGGACAGAAGCTCATCAGTGCTGTTAATTATAGCTGATATCACCTCTCCTGTAACCAGATTTTTATTTCGTCCGATAGTTGATGAAACAAGAATATTATCGGTTGCACCAACACAAAGAAGGTCATCAAGGTTCATCACAATGGCATCCTGAGCAATACCTTTCCAAACGGAGAGATCACCCGTCTCTCTCCAGTACATATATGCCAGCGATGACTTGGTGCCTGCTCCATCGGCATGCATTATATTGCAATACTCCTCATAACCCCCAATAATATCAGGAATAATTTTGCAAAAAGCCTTTGGATATAGGCCTTTGTCGATGTTCTTGATGGCGTTATGCACATCCTCTTTCGATGCAGAAACACCCCGTAAATTGTATCTTGATTCTGAACTCACAACTCTATGTTTTTCTGAAATGCAAAAGTAACACTTTCTTTTCAGTTAAAAGGTATCAGATTGTAGTTTAATAAAAATAAGAATGGAAGAGATGCACCTTAAACAAATTGACATGATTACTGAAATTGGTGGAAAAAGCAGGATCTCTGAGATTCTAAACCGGAAGCGTAGATTAACTGTAGATATGATAAGAAAGATTGCTAAAGTCCCGCCTTTGCAGGATAGGGATTAAGATATTTGAGATTCCCCTGCCTCTTACGGCTGAATTGGAAATTAAGAACTACCCATGTAACACTTTAACCCTGTAACCATAGAACCATTTAACCATGTAACTGCAATACATTAACTATACTTTAACAATATATCATTTTAATAATCGAAAGAATAAATGTATTTTCGCCACAATTATAATGAACTAAAAAATAGAGATGAAAGACATTAGCTATTCGTTGGGAATGAATATAGCCTCAAACCTTAAATCATCGGGTGTTGACACTATTGATTTCGAAGAATTTAACACCGGTTTAAAAGCCGTCTTTAATGGTGATGAGACAAAACTAAATACTGAGGATGCCAATCAGCTTCTTCAGGAATATTTTGGGGTGTTGCAACAGAAACAACACGGATCAAACATAGAAGCGGGTAAAGCTTTCCTCGCTGAGAATGCCAAAAAAGAGAACATTGTAGAGCTCTCAAGTGGGTTGCAATATGAGATTTTAAAAGAGGGAACAGGCGACAAGCCAAAAGCTTCTGATCAGGTAAAATGTCATTACCACGGAACTCTGATTGACGGAACAGTATTTGATAGTTCAGTGCAACGCGGTGAACCAGCTGTATTCCCGGTTAACGGTGTTATACAGGGATGGGTTGAGGCGTTACAGCTTATGCCTTCAGGATCAAAATGGAAACTGTTTATCCCGTCAGAAATGGCTTATGGTGAGAAAGGTGCCGGACAGGCTATTGCTCCTCACTCTACACTTATATTCGACGTAGAGCTTCTTGAGATAGTTTAATAATTAACGATTAATAAAAATTAAATATTTAAAATTATGAAATCAATAAAAACTTTAACAGTAGTTTTAAGCATGGTTACTGCATTTGCATCATGCAGCCAAGTTCCTAACACAGGTACTTACAAATTAGAAACACAATTGGACAGCGTTTCATACGCATTAGGTTTTTTTGGTGCCAAGCAGGTGAAGAAAACATTTGAGCAATCGCCATTTAAGATTGACTCAGTAGATTTTATCAAGATTGCTAAAACTGTTTCAGGTGCAGAGATGAATGACCAATTTATTAAAATGATGTCTAATCAGTTTGACACATTAGATGTAGAGGTTTACAAAAAAGGATTCTTTAATCAATTTGCATACGGCAAATCATATTTTGATGAGATGACTGCTAATGCATATTTGCGTAAAGTTTTTCAACAAATAAAAGATAAAAAATCAGGTGGTTCCCCTAAAGCCGCTGCAAATCTTGAAAAAGGAAAAAAATTCCTTGAAGCGAATAAAGCTAAACCTGGAATAATTGAAACTGAATCGGGATTACAGTATGAAATATTAAAAAAGGGTACAGGAGCAAAACCGAACCTGACAGATAGAGTTAAGTGTAACTATAAAGGAACATTGACTGACGGAACACTGTTTGACAGCTCTGACAAACATGGTGGGCCTTCAGAGTTTGGTGTTAACGGAGTTATTAAAGGATGGACTGAAGCACTGCAACTAATGCCTGCCGGTTCAAAATGGAAACTTTATATCCCTGCTGAACTTGCCTATGGCGAGCGTGGTGCCGGAAATGACATAGGACCAAACGAAGCTCTTATTTTTGAGATTGAACTTCTTGAAGTTCTTCCAAAGAAATAAATATTAAATAACACGTATGAAAAAGCCATCCGGTAACGGGTGGCTTTTTTTTATGAAATAAAATCATTAGTTTTATCAAAGATAATCTAAATACTTAACCACTAACCAAAATCTATCATGATCATGATC
>JALVBA010000092.1 GCA_027010905.1 Marinilabiliaceae bacterium | reverse complement strand
TACCATGAGTGGTAAGCCTTCTTTTAGATTTTTGGTTACTAATGGCACGACCTTTATCTCACGGATGAAAGTTTAAGGAATTGCCACCACCAAATATTATTTATTGTTCTGTTCATTTTTCTAATTTTACGATTGCAAAGATTTACAATCTTTTTAATAAAACCAAATGTTTACCCCTGAAAATTATTCAAACATATTCTTGACCCGACTAAAAAAACCATCCTTCTCTGTTTTTGTTGGGGTAAATGATTCAGATTCCCGTAATTTCTCAACTACTTTTCTATCTTCCTTCGAGATATCTTTGGGTATAAATACCTGAACTTTTACAAGAAGGTCTCCATTACCATATCCATTAATATCAGGTAGACCTTTATTTCGAAGTCTGAGTATCTTATCGGGTTGAGTGCCCGGTTCAATTTTTAGTTTTACCTTACCGTTCACCGTTGGTATCTCAACGGGCACACCAAGGATAGCGTCAGGCACACTAATTACCAAGCTATAAATAAGGTTATTGCCATCACGGATAAGCTCCGGGTGCTTAACCTCCTCTATCATCACAATCAGGTCGCCGTTGATACCACCTCTGCGACCCGCATTTCCTTTACCTGAAACTGAAAGCTGCATTCCATCCTCCACTCCTGCAGGTATATTAATTGTAATAATCTCTTCCGATTTCACAATTCCTTCGCCAGCACAATGAGGACACTTATTCGTAATAATCCGACCCTCACCACCACAACTCGGACAAGTTGATGAGGTTTGCATCTGACCTAAGATAGTATTTGATATACGCGTAACCTGACCCGACCCATGACAGGTTGAGCAGTTACTGTATGCTGAGCTGTTTGCCGCTCCTGAACCACCACAATGACTACACTTATTATATTTCTTAACTTTTATCTTCTTCTCTACCCCTTCGGCAATCTCCGTTATAGTGAGCTTAACCTTAACTCTAAGATTAGCTCCCTTACTCACACGGCGTCTGCCTTGCGAGGAGCCTCCTCCACCAAAGCCGCCGAAACCACCAAAGCCTCCACCAAAGATATCGCCAAAATGAGAGAAGATATCATCCATACTCATTCCTCCTCCGCTAAAACCTCCTCCGGCTGCACTTCCTACTCCAGCATGCCCAAACTGGTCGTAGCGCTGCCTCTTCTCCTCGCTCGACAACACCTCGTACGCTTCTGCGGCCTCCTTAAAATTTTCCTCAGCGACCTTATCTCCCGGATTTTTATCAGGGTGATACTGTATTGCCTTCTTTCGGTAGGCCTTTTTTATATCCGCCTGGGAAGCATCTCTTGGAACTTCTAATATTTCGTAATAATCTCTTTTCGACATATCTGCTCTTTTTATTCTCCTACAACAACTTTAGAGAATCTAATTACCTTATCATTTAGTGTATAGCCCTTCTCTACACAATCAATAACTCTACCTTTCATCTCCTCACTCGGAGCTGGTATTTTTGTTATTGCCTCGTGATGGTCGGTGTCAAACTCCACCTCTTTCGTGTCTATCTCGGCAACACCCTGCAGAGACAAAAAGTCTTTAAATTTGTTGTAAATAAGAATAATACCCTCCTTCATTGCAGCCATATCCTTAGCCTCATCAAGATGCTCCAAAGCTCTTTGGAAATCATCAATCACCGGAAGAAGTGACAGGATAATAGGAGCCCCGGCTGACTTAGTCAGCTCTATCTTCTCTTTCAGTGTTCGTTTACGGTAGTTGTCAAATTCGGCAGAGAGACGAATATATTTATCGTTTATCTCCTCAACCTTTTCATTTAGTTCTGCAACAGAGTTCTGGCACTTCTCTTCCACACTCTTCTCCTCTTTTGCCTCCTCTGCCTGCTTTACATTCTCTTTTTCAGCCTCTTTAACTTCCTTCTCCTTCCCCTTTTTATCTGTAGTTTTCTTATGCGTCTTTTTAGTCATCTTATATCCCCTTTATTCTTTTAACTTCTGTTTTTTACTCACAATGATATACAACTATTTTGCCAATATTAATTAATTAGACAAAATGACAGTGATTCTGTTTATAGTTGTACAAAAATGTCAAATAAATATATTTTTCTTTAAATAGGCATTTAAATACTTAAATAGTATTATCTTTGAAAAAAATTAAATATGGAACAGTCTTGCCCTATAGTTCACGAAAGAGTTGATGAGAAGTTGATTCGCCTTAATGCCACAATTGTTTTTATTGGATTGGCGTTTTTTGTATTTACTCCTGCAAAATGGATGATAGTACCGATTATTGCTGATTTTGCTATCAGAGTATTTTGGGGTGTAAAAAGAAGCCCTATCTGTTTAGGGCTAAAATATACGCTAAATGCTATGCAGGCAGAACCTCATCTGATAAATGCCGGACCCAAACGATTTGCTGCAAAAATAGGATTGTTTCTTATGATGCTGATTGGAGTACTCTACTTTGCTAACCTAATAATAGCAAGCGAAGTTGTAGGATTCATCTCTCTTGTGGCGATTGGTGCCGAAGCATTCTCAGGGTTTTGTGTTGCCTGTAAGATGTACAACATTATGCTTTCAATGGGTATAAAACTGAAATGACAACCTTTCCTCCTTTTTTGCATCAAAGCAAAAAAGGAAAGCTGATTTAAAAAAGCATTACTTCTCAGTTCATTTTAAAATGATTTTACTATATTCAATCTCATATCCTGAACTACGTGAGACTGTTGATACGTTTGTAGATATTTTGATGTAGCCGATATGGGATTTCGCAACGACTTCATTGAGAACGGAAGACCGGCATATAACTTTAGAGGATTATTAAACATTGTAGGAATAGAGAAGTTACTGAAATACATGAAAGCTGCTATTCTTTTCATATTCTGTATATTAAAGGCTATACAGCTCAAATTGATCCTTTTTAAACTATTCGTCTTTTTCTGCTTCTTTTACAACATAAAACTAAATAATTGCTCTAAATCGCTTATATTTAGCCTGCAAATTTTAATTGTAAATAGTTTTTAGACAGACTGTCGTTAGCGCCAAGTAGAGCAAACGAAAATTCTGATTACAAAAAGTATTAATTCAACAGAAAAAGAGTAAATGAATATAATTTTCACAATAGGTATTTTCATCTCACTATTTCAATTTGTTTTATTACTTAACAAAAAATCAAAATCTTTACCAGATAAGATACTTGCTGTGTGGATGCTTGTTATTAGTATTCACTTAACAAGTTACTATTTATCTCTATTAGGATATTGGGTAAAGTATCCTCATTTGGTAGGTATAACTGCTCCCTTTCCGCTACTTTATGGTCCTTTGCTATACCT
>JALVBA010000091.1 GCA_027010905.1 Marinilabiliaceae bacterium | reverse complement strand
ATATAAAACTATGTTAAATTTAAGCCGCAAATACAACTTTTTGTTTATGTTTTAATAAATCTTCGTCGTTTAATCTTTTTAAATATTTAGTGTATTTCCAACTCCTCTCTCGACATTATTTTTGGAAATGGATTGTGCGGCTCCTGCTGATACCAAAAAGCCACCGAAGATATATCGCTTTTTTGCGGCAAATAAGTTCTGTCGGCATTCCATCCCAAATCCTGAATAGTAACTTTTAAATCTTTTTCGAAACGAATAGGGTCGACAATATGCCAGCGATAAAGGCCAAAGCGCTGCATCACCCTGTAGTGGCCATCGCCGCGAATAACCTGATGCATTCCACAGTAAGGTGTATTAAACTCGGTGTAGTGAGTCTCTGTAACCCCGGCTGCATTTTTCGTGCGTGTATCAAAATCGTACGAACCACAGAAATAGTCTTCGGTTCCGGTTCCGCAAATGGTTGGAAAGTCCGTGTCGCCATCCATATAAAACTTTATTTCACCTTCGCCCCACCAACCGTTATTATTTACCTGCCAGGCAAGATAGGTTCCAACATATTGTCCTTTCCCTTTAATTCCATCAATAATTGTGTAGGGCTCTTTGTATTTATTCGGGCTGGCATGTCGGAACTGCGCATGAAAATAGGCAGCATTTTCAGGAACTTCGGTTTCACAATAATCAATTTGATAGTAAAGTTTCATTACTTTTGTGCCAATATTTTCCATTGTAATTTTACATTTTTTACGAAACGGCATTTGCCAATAACTGTTAAATGCGCTACCCGGATTTACACAAACTGCCAACGAATTAAGATGTGCATACTCGCCCCAACCCATTCCAAAGAAATCGCCAACCGGACACTCTACCGATGGCTCGGTTTCGTCATCCCAATAAATCCGAAAAATTGAGTAACGCCAATTCCCTGTGGGTGTCATCCAGATATGTTGAATATTTCCAGAAGCATCAATTTCGGCCATTGTAAATATTTCGCCAGGCTGAATAATCGCATACGGATTTACTTTCCACCCCTGTCCTAAATTACGTGCTGCCTTGCGGGCATTTCCCTCTTCGAGTGTTGCCATACCACCTTTCCCCTTGTCGCCGGTATAATTTTCGGGACTGATGGAACGCGATTTTGCATCAGACATTAAAAACAGATTTCCCAAGTTGCTGTTTAAACCATTGTATTTTTCTTGTGCACTTGCTGTTAAGCTTAAAGCAAAGAGTGCGATTAAAATTGAAATTTTCATTATTATAATACGATTTAGTTTGTTAGAATTTAAAATCAAACTTAACACCGGCAAGCTCTTCGTTAGCTTTTGTAATTTTCGTTTCGAGAGACTTTTTGTACTCAGTTACAGTTTTGAATATCTCCTCATCCCCTGCACCTAAAATCTGAGCAGCCAGAATGCCTGCATTTTGTGCTCCGTCGAGGCCAACTGTTGCTACCGGAATTCCGGGAGGCATTTGCACAATTGATAGCAGTGAGTCCCACCCGTCAATTGAGATTGAGGCTTTAATAGGTACTCCAATGATTGGAAGTGGTGTAAATGCTGCTATCACTCCGGGCAGATGAGCTGCACCTCCGGCACCTGCAATAATCACCCGTATACCTCGGTCGTATGCACCACGGGCAAAAGCCATAACCTGATCAGGTGTACGGTGAGCCGAAAGAGCATTTATCTCAAACGGTATTTGAAAGTCGTTCAATATTTTGGCCGCTTTCTCCATTACCGGAAGATCCGATGTACTACCCATAATTATGCTTACTAATGGTTTCATAATGTTTTTGTTTTTTTATTGGATTATAAAAGTAGTCTATTTTTTTTTACATTTAGAAAGTATTTTGAATTATTAGATTAGTGGTTATAAATTTTCAGAGTTCATGAAAAAAAAATTATATGAGATAATATTTGAGGCAGATACGAAAAGCGGTAAACTGTTTGATCTGGCACTGTTTTTTTTAATTCTGATAAGTATTGTTGTGGTACTGCTGGAGAGTGTTCCCCGCAACTCACCGGAGCTTACAGAAATACTGCAACGTGCCGAGTGGGTAATTACGGGACTTTTTACAATAGAGTATCTGTTGCGAGTATGGATTGTTAACAGGTCTAGAAAGTATATCTTCTCTTTTTATGGAATTATTGACCTTCTCTCAATCTTGCCCAGTTTTTTAGGGCTTCTCTTTACCGGCACTCAGATGTTAATTATCTTCAGGTCGTTACGCCTGCTCAGAATATTTCGCATTCTTAAACTTACGCGCTATGTTCAGGAGGCCTCAACCCTATGGGAAGCATTAAAAGCAAGCCGTAAAAAGATTACTATATTTCTTTTCTTCATAATTATTCTGACAACAATTCTCGGAACTGTAATGTATATCATTGAAAACCCCAGCAACCCCGGTTTCTCATCTATCCCTAGAAGTATCTATTGGGCTGTTGTAACTCTTACTACTGTGGGATATGGAGATATTGCACCCATAACGGTTGTAGGTCAGTTTCTGGCAAGTGTGATAATGATAATCGGCTACTCAATTATAGCCATACCTACCGGCATTGTGGGCTCTGAGATGGTACAGCACAGATTCAGGCATGGCTCAAACACGCAGGTTTGTCCGCGCTGCCTGAAGGATGACCATGACGACGATGCTATATATTGCAGCCGGTGCGGTGAACGATTGAATTCTTAAAAAATTAATATTGCTTTTCACCCTCTACAAACAACATAAACTCGAAATTTAGAGCAATGTTAGTATTTACCTCATCCCCCCGTCCCCCTTCTCCACATGGAGAAGGGGGACGGGGGGCAATAAAGACTAAATACTTAAAAAATATCAACGTATTAAATCGGCCTCTTTACAGTAGTGCTTGGAATGCTTTTGAAAATTTAGGGAGATTGAGAAGCTCCGAGGAACGAGGAGATCCTTCAACCGAACTTAATCTTTAATCACATGTAAAGTACAAATAGAAATAAGCCTTGATTTTTTTTGCTCCTTTTTTGCATCAAGGCAAAAAAGGAGAGTAATTAATTATGGTATTCGCCTCAAAATAATATTTAGGCATGTAAATATTCCACATCATTAAAAATTACTTCTTACCTTTGTTGCAAAACAGAAACAGATGAAGGTTAGTTTTATGAAAACACCTCGCCATCGTGTGTTCAAACATGAGCCGGTGTACTACGATGAGGCAAAAGAGAGGCAGGAGTCAAGAGAGATAAGAGCAAGAGATGAGCTGGGTTTACTTTCGGATGAAGAGGTGAAGATGGGTTATGCCGCTCGTATCAAGGGAGGATTCAGAGGCACCAAGATAAAACCTCACTACGAAGTTGCCAGAAGTACAAAGAGAAAGTCAAATATAAGGCTGATAATCATATTAGTGATTCTGGTACTTTTGGTTCAGTATTTTTACACTTCAGGAATGGAGTGGCTTAATCAATTTATAGGAAATTAGAAAACAGGTTTTCAAAACATGTCGGATTTAATTCAGTTATTGCCTGATTCGGTAGCAAATCAGATAGCTGCCGGAGAGGTGGTACAAAGGCCTGCATCGGTTGTTAAGGAGTTGATGGAGAACTCCATTGACGCTGAGAGCACGGAAATAAAAGTAGTTGTAAAAGAGGCAGGGAAAAATCTGATACAGATAATTGACAATGGAAAGGGTATGAGCGATACTGATGCCCGCATGGCATTTGAACGACATGCAACATCCAAAATAAGGGAGGCCAATGACCTTTTTGCCCTCTCAACAATGGGTTTCAGAGGCGAAGCACTGGCATCAATTGCAGCAGTGGCACAGGTGGAGCTAAAAACCCGAACTGCTAACGAAGAGCTTGGCACTCATATTGTGATTGCCGGGTCGAAGGTAGAGTCGCAGCAACCGGTACAGTGCACCATAGGGACACAGATTATTGTAAAAAACCTCTTTTTCAATATCCCTGCCCGTCGCAGATTTTTAAAACGAAACTCCACCGAACTGAGACATATCACCAATGAGTTTCAAAGAGTTGCTTTGGCAAATCCGCAAATTGATTTTAGCCTTATTCATAACGATGTAACTCTGTTTGTTTTACCAAAAAGTAACTACCGGCAACGAATTACTCACCTGATTGGAAAACAGATAAACAGCCAACTAATATCGGTAAGTACCCAAACACCTTTAATCTCAATTAACGGATTTATCGGCAAACCTCAGGCAGCCAGAAAAGCAACCGGCGATCAGTTTTTCTTTGTTAATAATCGGTATATGCGCCATCCGTATTTTCATAAGGCGGTAATGGTTGCCTATGAAAATTTGCTGCCGGTTGGAACTAATCCCTCTTACTTTCTGTTTCTTGAAGTTGACCCTGACATAATTGATGTAAATATTCATCCTACCAAAACAGAGATTAAGTTTGAAGACGAGAAATCGATATGGCATATTTTGAGTGCTGCTATACGTGAGAGTCTCGGTAAAAACAGTGTGATACCGTCTATCGATTTTGACACTACCGACAGTATTGCGATACCTGTTGCAGGAAGGGCAGGTGAAATTATTGAACCGGTTATTGAGGTCGATCCTACCTTTAACCCATTTGAGAAGGGGCAGAAAACATCCTCCTCAGGAGGAAATGGCGGAGGCAACTCCGGCTTTCAGAAAGAGAATATTGATGGATGGGAACAGCTCTATTCGGGGCTAGAGCAACAAAACTTTGACTCGGCAGAAAGCTCTACTGAACATACAAATACAGACACAGAGCCTAAACAACAGTCAACCTTCACTTCGGGTGATAACGGACAGCAGCACACTTCAGGCAGACTCTTTCAGCTGAAAAACAGATATATTCTAACTTCAGTAAAGTCGGGATTGATGCTGATAGATCAGAGGCGGGCTCAGGAGCGTATCCTTTTCGAACAGTTTATGGAGGCTATAAAGACGAAGAAAAACACAACACAGAAAACTCTGTTTCCCGAAGAGCTGCTTTTCAGTGGTGATGATGCCTCGTTACTTCACGAAATAGTTGATGACTTGAATGCTTTCGGGCTTCAGGTGGAAGAGGCTGAAGAGGGAAAGTTCATTATCTATGGGCTTCCAGGACACCTGGAAGATATTTCAGGAAAAAATATAATCGACGGAATATTGAGTGATTACAAAACAGGAGAGATAAATCTGGGTGAGAAGGTTAAGGAACAAATATCTAAATCGATGGCTAAAAAGGCTGCCATACCCTACGGGAAATCTCTCTCTTCTGTTGAGATGAACGAACTTTTCGACAGATTGTTTGCATGCTCAGAGCCAAGCTACTCCCCTTCGGGAAAATTAATTGTCTCAATTATTGGAAATGAAGAGCTTGACAGACTGTTCGGTTGATTAGCGTCATAATGGCACAGAACTAAATTGGTATTAATATTGTTAACAAAGAGAACAAAAATAAATATTTCATACTCATGAATTATCAATCATCATTTTTGGGGAATATTCCTCCGGTAGTAAAGAACCTGCTAATAATAAATGTGCTGGTATTCCTTGCTTCCTCAATATTTAAGTCATCGTTAGGGATAGACCTGCATGACATTGCGGGGTTACACTTCTTCATGTCCGAAAAGTTTAATCCGGCTCAGTTAGTTACCTACATGTTTCTGCATGCTAACCTCTCACACATATTCTTCAATATGTTTGCCGTATATATGTTTGGCCGTGTTTTGGAGCAGGTGTGGGGGCCAAAACGATTCCTCACTTTCTATCTGGTTACCGGAATTGGTGCAGCCGTAATGCAACAGATTTTTCAATACATTGAGCTGAAACCTTTTTTAGACGCAGTTGAATTTTATAAAACCAACCCTTCACATCCGGATTTGGTTACATTATTACGTGACTTCTTACGACCTGCAACTTTAGAGATGGCTCAAAACACTCAGGCCTTCACACGAGCTTACGATCAGATGGTTGCCTCAAACCCTCAGGGAGCCACAACGCTGTCGCTTGAATTTGTACAACAGTTCAGAATTGATTACCTTAATGCTTTCATTACCATTGGAGCTTCGGGTGCTGTGTTTGGTGTTTTGCTTGCTTTTGGTATGCTCTTCCCAAACACCCAGCTGATGTTACTGTTTCCTCCCATCCCAATCAAAGCAAAATATTTTGTTATAATTTACGGTGTAATGGAGCTTTTTTACGGAGTAGGAAATTTCAAAGCTGATAATGTGGCGCACTGGGCTCATCTGGGTGGTATGCTGTTTGGCTTTTTTATGATAAGATACTGGAGAAGAAAAGGGATTTATTAACTTGCAGTTGAATGTTGACGATTTTAAGTTTTAACCAATATTACAATATCCAATAATCAATAAAATGAGTATTATTGACGACATAAAGAGATCATATAAACAGGGAGAGGTGCTAACAAAATTCATCTATATAAATATAGGTGTGTTTGTTACCGTCCGTCTCTTGCAGGTTTTTTTCTCTTTCTCAGGTGGTCCGGGTGCTGACTATCCTCTGCTAAGGTGGATATCAGTGCCGTCAGAACCATCGCTACTGCTTGTCAAACCATGGACTCTCTTTACCTATATGTTTGTTCACTATGAGTTTATTCATTTTATTTTTAATATTCTGGTTCTCTACTGGTTCGGAAAACTCTTTATGGCATTCTTCACTCCACGGCAGTTTGTGGGGGTCTATCTGCTGGGAGGACTGGCGGGTGCTCTACTATATTTTATATCCTACAATACTATTCCGGTACTCTACACCCATTTCCCATCATCACTATTGATGGGGGCTTCTGCGTCGATTATGGCAATACTGTTTGCAGCCACACGCTACCGGCCTGAGTTCACTGTAGAGATGATGTTTTTTGGTCCGGTAAAACTGAAGTATATAGCCTTAATATATTTTCTTCTGGATTTGATAAGTATCTCTGCGCTAAATAATGCAGGTGGACATTTCGCCCACATTGGAGGTGCTGCTTTAGGATGGTACTTTGCCGTTCAGCTGCTTAAAGGAAAAGATATCACCAATGGGTTTCACAAATTCATTGACCGTATTACTACCCTTTTTAATAGAAAGCCAACACTTACTGTTTCGTACAAACGACCGGTAAGTGATATGGAGTTCAACGCAAAGAAGGTTAACAGGCAGGCCGAACTTGACCGGATATTGGAAAAGATTAAAAAAAGCGGTTACGACAGTTTAACAAAACAGGAGAAGAAGACTCTTTTTGAAGAGAGTAAAAATTGAGATTTAAAGAAAAAGCTGTTTTACCAAAATATTTGTTAACCCGGTTTTTTATAGGGAGATAGGTTTTACTATTATAT
>JALVBA010000090.1 GCA_027010905.1 Marinilabiliaceae bacterium | reverse complement strand
AATTATGAAAAGTTAAACTATTAATTGAAACCGCCACGTGCGAGAGCATGCGTGGTGGTGTGAGAGGGCGGGGGAGTAATCCCCCTACCTACTCGATTCAACAATCAATACTAAACTATAGTTCAATAACTTCAGATGCATCACCAACTGCTACAAGATTTTTTCAAAATTGTATGATTTTTCGTTTTTAATGTTCAAAGATGTGCTTATTACTTAGTAAAGAATACGAGTGAAAACTTTTGCCGGATTGATTTTGAATTTCTAAAAAACAGCATATCTTTATAGGAAAGTATTTAGAATACAAACTCTAAACTATCATGAAAAAGTATCTTCTATTAATAATTGTAATTCTATCTTTTGCAACTGCCTGTAACTTCAGTGGCAAAAATGATTCCTTATGGATAATTACAGCTCCGGCAGGTAATGAGTATGCTAAAATTGATAAAGCAGGAAAAACGGTAATCCCAAATGGACGGTTTGTTGCACCTGTGGGGAAAAGCATAGTAACGGCTCCACACCCATACGGGCTTACACTTAGTCCTGATGGTAGTATTGCTGTTACAGCAAACTCCGGTGTCAGACCATTATCAATAACAATAATCCGTAATCTGCTATCCAATAATCCGGATGTTCAGCAGGTTCCTCCGGGAGCTTCAACAGACGAAGGGGTACTCTCGTCAGTTTTTATGGGGTTGGCAATAGCTCCCGATAACAGAACAATCTACGTTGCCGGAGGTCAGGAAAACAGAGTGTCTATTTTTGATGCGCTTACCGGAGAGAGAACCGGAGAGATTGACTGTTCTTTTGTTTCAGACACGGTGGACTATTCACACGGCTATATAGGTGACCTCACACTTACTAAGGATGGAAAAACAATCTATGCGGTTGATCAGATAGGGTTCAGGATGGTGATTCTGGATACAAGCAGCAAAACATTGAAACACTCCGTTCCTGTGGGACGATACCCTTTCGGGATATCTTTGTCGCCTGACGAGACCAAAGTGTATGTAGCCAATGTGGGTATGTTTCAGTATGCAATCATAAGAAGTTCTTCAGAGGAGGGGGCAAGGATTAAACCGGTTAACTTCCCCATTTATGCTTATGGCTCAGATGAGATGAAAAATGGGATTGAGAACGATACAATATTTGCACCTGCTCTAGGAGACCCAAATGTGATTGAGTCATTCTCGGTTTTTGCTGTTGATGTTAGTGAGGCAGAAAAACCTAAGGTAGTAGCAAAGATTAAAACAGGCCATCTGGTTGGAGCCTTGGTTGAGGATATTCCTGCCGTGGGTGGCTCAAGTCCCAACTCAATTGTTGCTACCAATAACTATGTGTTTGTAAGTAATGGTAACAACGATAATATCTCTGTTATTTCCATTGAAAAAGATACACTAATTGCTACCATTCCTCTGATTCCTGACAAACGGGTAAGACAGTTCAGGGGAGTGATTCCTTTTGGGCTGGCCATTAGTCCCGATCAGAAGCGACTGTATGTTGCTGAATCTGGAGTAAATGCTGTGGCTGTTGTTGATGCGGAGAGTTTTGAAGTGTTAGGACATATTCCTACCGGCTGGTTTCCTGCAAAAGTGGAGGTAAGCATAGATGGCAGAAAACTTATCATTACTAATGCTAAAGGCTATGGCAGCGGACCTAACGGAGGAGCGGGTTTTAAGAGAGGTGCAGAAGGAAGTTATATTGGGTCACTGATGAAGGGAACAGTTCAGATAGTTGACATTCCGGATAGCGAGAGACTGAAAGAGTTGACTAAGCAGGTTGTTTCAAACAATTTTAAATTTACAAGAAAAGATGACCCCGGGTTTGCAGAGAGAGCAGATAATCCAATTCCGTTGTATCCGGGTGAGAAGGAGAGCCCCATAAAACATATTGTTTTTATTTCGAAGGAGAACAGGACGTACGACGAGATCCTGGGACAATTAAAAAATGGAAAAGGCGACCCTTTGTTAGCAAGGTATGGTAAAGGAGCATCGTTTAAAAACAGAGAGAGGACAGATTCCGTTTCCAATGCGACTGTGATGCCCAACCATCTTTTGCTTGCCAGTAAATTTGCTTTTGGAGACAATTTTTATGTTGATTCGGATGTGTCGGCAGATGGGCATCGGTGGCTGGTTAACACTTACCCTAATGAATGGTGTGAAACTTCAACAGCTGCCAGCTACGGGGGAAACCGTGATTTAGATAAAGGGAAGAATACCCCCGGAGCGTTTGCTATGAATGGTGCAGCCGGAGCAATCTATCCCGAAGATTACAATGAAGCAGGGTCAATGTGGGATCATCTAGAGCGTAACAATACTAATTTTTACAACTTCGGGTTTAGTGTTATTTTTGTGCCGGCGGTTTACCGTCAACGATTCACCGACACAGGAGTACGTCAGTACATTAACTTTCCGGTACCTCAGCCTTTGTTCACACGCTCATCAAAAATGTATCCTACCTATAATACTGCAATTCCTGACCAGTTCAGGATAGATCGGTTTATTCAGGAGTTTAACAAAAAATGGGTAAACGCAACAGATACAATGCCATCACTAATCACTGTTATTATTCCCAATGATCATGGTGCAGGAGACAGGCCTGAGGCGGGATACCCCTTTCGCGAGAGTTACATGGCTGACAATGATTTGGCTGTAGGACGAATAGTTGAGTACCTGTCACGAACACAATATTGGAAAAATATGTTGATTGTAATTACTGAAGATGATGCCCAAAACGGGGTAGACCATATTGATGCTCACCGTAGTATTCTTATGCTCATCTCTCCGTGGGTGAAAAGAGGGTACGTAAGTAGTGTGCACTATAGTTTTGGCAGTATCTTCAAAACATTCTGGAACACATTGGGGCTTCCATATCTTAATCAGTATGATGCTGCTGCCACCGATATGTCAGACTTTTTTACCTCAACACCCGATTACACTCCGTACAATGCTCTCCCTGTTGATAAGAGAGTTTTCGATCCGCAAAAAGCTCTCGACCCGTTCGATAAGGAGTTTAACTGGAAAGCTCTTGAAGAGTCGCCTGAATTGGATAATGTGAAGGATATGCTTCGTGAAAGTAAAGAGCAGGATAAGGATAGGCTTGAAAACAGAGAGAAAAAAAAGCAACCAATTTTAAAAAAAATAACAGTGATGAAATAATTATCAAAAGTATTCAAATTGGATCAAGATACCTGATGGCTTGGAACCTAAGATGTGGTTTTATAATAAAGAGACACAAGAGAAACATTACGAAAATGATATTGAGATTACAGTTGGTAATGGCAAGAAACTGATTCGTGTTCCAATTCTCAAACCTGAGAATATCGGACGGAACATGGCTGT
>JALVBA010000089.1 GCA_027010905.1 Marinilabiliaceae bacterium | reverse complement strand
CTATCTCACTGTCAAATATCGTTAATAAATACAGCCTCCTTTTTGTCCACATGAGTAGATGCACTTAAAATTAGCCTCCTTTTTGTCCATTACACCGAAAGCTTCACTGCGAGTAAAGCTTTCAGTTGATTTGGAATGTAACCTCGATTCGTCCGACGGTAGGAGGTCAATCGAGCGTTTGCTTATTAAACTTAAACTAACATTTATTATCAATCGTATTTTACATAGGGTGAGGCTCTATTCTGGCATCAAATATCTTTACATCCTACATCTCAACATCTCTCTTTTATGGGGTGGGCCGGGAATGCGTTCAACGGTGAATCCTACTTTTTGCAAAGTGCGTCTTACTACTCCTTTAGCAGAGTAGGTTGTGAGAATACCTCCCTCATTCATGGCATTGTAAATGTTTTTAAAAACTGATTCACTCCACATCTCAGGTTGTATGTCGGGCGCAAAAGCATCAAAATATACAAGGTCGTAGGAGGATATGAAATTTGCGGTCAGAAGGTCAGCTTCCCACTTTAGCAGAGTAAAACCGGGAGCTATCTCTGTAATGTTGTTCCACGGAGAGTTGTGTATCTCTCTGAAAAGTATCGTCTCCTGTTCATCTTGATTAGGAGAGTATTGAAGTAGACTCTCTAACTCACTGTTCAGCGGGTATTTCTCAATTGAGTGGTACTCTACTGTTTTGTCATTTCTGTTTAAAGCCGTCAGAAGAACGTTTAGTCCGGTTCCAAAACCTATCTCAAGTATCCGTATATTTTTTGCACGTATTTGGTTAAGACCACTCTCAATGAAAACATGCATTGATTCAGTTCTTGCACCATAAACAGAGTGATAGTGCTCGTTTAGTTCAGGAACAAAAAGAGTGTGCGAACCATCGTCCGACATCTTTAACTCCACCTCTCTGCCCGATTTTAGCTTGTGCATACCCTTGAAAATAATGTTTAATGTTTAGTTATTAGGTTAACAAACAAACCCGAAACCCATCACTGCCCTAGCGCCTCTCTGATTATTTTCTCGATATAAGGAACAAGGTCTTTTTTGTCAAAATCCTTCGGCTCTACCGGATCCAAAACTTCGTATGTCACTTTTGCCCCTACATTGAGTGGATAGCTTCCGTATTTGTGCAGGTCGTAGTGCCCGCCAATGGCAAAAGGAATGATAACAGCCGATGGTGCAGCCTTCAGCAGAGTGTGAACTCCACTGGCCTGAAACGGTTTCATCTTGCCATTTTTACTACGTGTACCTTCGGGGAAAATACAGACGGCGTAGTTGTTTTTCTCAACAGTTCTTCCAACCATCAATATCTCTTTAATGGCCTGTGACCCACTATTACGATCAATCAATGCTGAGCCACCATGTTTTAGGTTATGTGAAATACTGGGGATGCCACTTCCTAAATCCTTTTTTGAAATATACCGGGGGTAATATTTTCCAAAACCCAATGCAAGAGGTGGGATATCCAAAAGACTGGAGTGGTTTGATACTACAATTAGGGGGCGGTTATCTGGTATCTTATCAAACCCGATAAATTTAGGCCTCACTCCTATAATCACAAGACCTTTAATAAGAACATAGTTAAGAGCAACAATGGTTTTACGTCTAAAATCATCTCCAATAATTTTATAACCAATAGCCATTATCGGATGAAAGATAGTAATCATCAGTAGAAAATAGAAAACGTAAATTGGGCTCAGAATGTAACCTAAAAACTTTCGCATATTTGATTTTTTTGCAAAAAAAGCTAAAAATATCCATAAATCAATTATTGATACTGATTAATTTTCTTTCTGTGAAAAATAATTTAACTTAGTCCCTTGTGATAAATGATGTTATATGCACTTCCTCTACACATTTTAACACTCTTAATAAGTCCGGCAAAGGGGCTTTACGAAACAGTGAAGTATTAATA
This sequence comes from Marinilabiliaceae bacterium, assembly GCA_027010905.1. GTDB lineage: Bacteria > Bacteroidota > Bacteroidia > Bacteroidales > Marinilabiliaceae > JAADEM01. Next base: position 1,427 of record JALVBA010000089.1, on the reverse strand, counting down.
TATAAATATAGATAATGGCAAGTATCAGAGATTTAAAGAAAGATATCGACTTTTTAACATCAGAGGTGTTCACCGAGTGTTATGTAAAACAGTTTGCAAAAGCAGATATTGATAAAAAGAGACTGGCAGAGATAATGGTTGAGGCTGTGAAATTCAGAAGTGAATTTATTGCTCGTACTAACCATTCCAATGGTAAAGAAAATCCTAAAATTGTTAAGGAGTATTTCAAAAAACTCAGACATGACCTTCTTGCTGGATACATTAATATGTCTAAGGATATTGAGGGGTTGTAGGCAAAAGGCAAAAGTTCTGTTACCTATTCACGAATATGAATTAATGCCGAACACGTCAAACAAAAAGGTTCCTCAGGGATGTGATAAAATACAAATAAGTGAAGGTTTCGCTAGCAGCAAACCTTCACTTCTAATGTATCCTTACCACAATTTTCCCGGATAGACTCCCTTATAATGCAGTTCATTGAATTTCTCCTGAACTTTAGGCTTGTCATCCTTGTAGGTTACACCAAACCATTGCGACTCGGTGTTAATAACTTTTGTAGAAACAACACCCTTCTTTATCAGATTATCAACAGCAACATTGAAGTAGTATTCTGATTTCATTTCATGTCCCTTTTCCTTGAGGAAACCGGCGAACTCTTTTTCCAGAAGAGGGAGAAAGCCCGGCTTAAATGCCCAGAAGTTCATAGAAACAGGAACATTGACATTCACCTCTGTTTTTTCATCACCCTCATAAAAATATATCATATCGCCTTCCCAGCCTATTTTTGTCCTCTCATCAATCTGAATAAGATTTCCATCCTGGTCAGTTTCGCATATTCCGCGTGATACTGTTCCATGATCCGAAAGAGTTTTATTCAGAGGATACCCTATCATTGCATACTCATTCTCATCACTGCTTGAGTTAAGAAAGTCAGCAGCCTGCTGATATGCCTCTTTGCCGTAATAGTCATCAGCATTAATAATCGCGAAAGGCTCATTGATAATATCCATAGCCATCAGCATAGCATGGCCTGTTCCCCAAGGTTTCTCTCTTCCTTCAGGAACGGTAAAGCCTTCAGGCAGATCATCCAAAGCCTGATAAACATAGGCAGTCTCTATTTTTCCTGATAACTTCGGTTCAAATTGCTTCTTGAAAACATTAGCAAACGACTCTCTGATAACAAAAACAACTTTCCCAAATCCCGCATCTATTGCATCGTATATTGAGTAGTCAATAATTGATTCTCCATTTGGGCCTAATGCATCCATCTGCTTCAACCCGCCATAACGGCTACCCATTCCGGCTGCTAATACTAAAAGTGTTGGTTTCATCTGTATGTTTTTTGAACCACATAAGAAACATAAGTTCATGTAATATCAATCACTTATATCTTCTTAAATGGTAAATTTATATTTATCTATATTGTG
>JALVBA010000088.1 GCA_027010905.1 Marinilabiliaceae bacterium | reverse complement strand
ATAGTACTCTTCATCCTCTCTCTCATCACGAGGATCCAGATGATAACGCGCCACCTTGTTAAGTCCAACAGCTCCTACAAAATCAGGTCGCATCTGAATCGTTCCACATCCAGCAACACAACACCCACACTCAACACAGCGGTCAAGCTCATAAATCTCATCTGCTAAAGCAGGTTCCATTCTCTCTTCAAGTGCATCAACATTCAACTCATTCGATTTATCATGTATCCAAGTCTCTAAACGCTCATTAAGCCCACGCATCCATTTTCCAGTGTAAATAGACAAATCCCCTATCAATTCAAAAAGAGGCAGAGGAGCAAGGGTAATATGTGCATCAAGCTTTTTAGTCAGTGTTCTACAAGCAAGTGTAGGTTTTCCATTTACAAGCATAGAACAGCTTCCACAAATCCCTGCACGACAGACAAAATCAAACTTTAAAGAGTTATCATGGTGCTCTCGTATCTCATTTAAAACTACAAAGAGTGTCATCCCTGGCGCTTCTTCAATCTCAAAACTCTCCATATGTGGAAAATCTTCAGGATCATGGGGATCAAATCGCAGTATGCTTATTGTTAGTATTCTATTTTTTTCTTCACTCATGCATTTTCTCCAAATCTTGCGTTTATACCCTGATACTTTTTAGGAAGTTTATCAATAAAAGGCATTAAGGCATTTTGTATCTCAAATCTACTTTTACCTTGAGACTCTAACTCTTCTAGTATTGCGTCCACCGTTGATTGGCGCATTGGTGTTGCTTCATTATGAATAGTTAAATCTTTTCCATATCCACGAAATCCAGGAGGCATCTCCATCTCACCTATATTTATCTCTTCATAACTCATAGTAGGCAGAGTATCCTCTTCGTTTTCCCAAGTAGTGATACTTCTTTTTAACCAGTTTGCATCATTTCTTTTTGGATAATCTTCACGGGAGTGCGCACCACGACTCTCTGTTCTAAGCAGTGCCCCTAAGGCAACAGTAAGTGCAACTTTTATCATTTTTTGTGTTCTATAAGCATTTACAAGTGCTGGATTTGCTGCAGAAGATTTTGAACGAAATACTTCTATATTTTTAGCGCGTTTATGTAACTCTTGGAGTTCATCAACAGCTTTTTGCAAATCTTCTCCATTTCTAAATATACCTACATCATCCATCATAATCTCTTCCATACGACGGCGTAAAACATAGGCATCCTCACCATTTTCCTTAGAAAGAAGTGCATCAATCTTATCTTGTTCTATTTTCAAAAACTTCTCTACATTTGCTGTATGAATTGAAATATTACTCTGTGAACTATCAAGATAATCACTAATATACTCAGCCACTAACATTCCCGCTACAACCGTTTCACTTACAGAATTTCCCCCTAAACGGTTAAAACCATGTAAATCCCAACACGCTGCCTCCCCACAAGAGTAAAGACCTTGAAGCGTTTGTGACTCACCCGTGTACTTTGTTCGGATACCACCCATGGAGTAGTGCTGAGTAGGACGCACAGGAATCCACTCTTCAGCCGGATCTATCCCTAAAAAGTTCTCACAGATCTCTTTTACTTCTCTCAGATTTTTCTCAATATGTTCACGACCTAAGATAGTGATATCTAACCATAGATGATCCCCATAACGGCTTTTTACACCTTTTCCTTTTCGTATATGTTCTGTCATTCTACGACTTACAACATCTCTTGATGCAAGCTCTTTTTTAACAGGCTCATAATCTGGCATAAATCTATACCCATCTTTATCAAGAAGCACTCCACCATCACCACGACACCCCTCAGTGGTTAGTATCCCTACGGGAACAATAGCAGTAGGATGAAACTGAATAGCTTCCATATTTCCTAATGTTGCAACACCTGTTTCTAAGGCTATAGCCTGCCCTATTCCCTGACAGATAATTGCATTTGTTGAGACACTATAGATACGACCATATCCACCTGTAGCAATCGTTGTTGCCTTGGAAACATAGGCGACAAGTTCTCCACTCATCAAGTTTCTCGCAATAGCTCCATAACAGCGACCATTTTCATGAATAAGACTTACAGCTTCAAGCCTCTCATGTATTTCTACCTTATCTTCATGGGCTTTATTATCCATAGCATACAGCATTGAGTGACCTGTTCCATCAGATGTATAACAGGTTCTCCACTTTTTAGTACCCCCAAAATCACGGGCAGTAATGAGTCCATGTGCCTCATCTTTTTCAGTAATAGTTACTTTCTTTGCATTAATAACAGCAGTTCTATCACCTCTTTGAACACGACTCCAAGGCACTCCCCAGTGTGCAAGCTCACGAATAGCTTTTGGTGCACAATGAGTAAACATTCGCGCAACTAATTGATCAGCGCCCCAATCACTCCCTTTAATAGTATCTGAGAAGTGAACATCTTCATTGTCACCCTCACCCATATTAGAGTTTGCTAAAGAGGCTTGCATACCCCCTTGCGCTGCTGAAGAGTGGCTTCTTTTAGGTGGAACAAGCGTTAAAACTACTGTATCATGACCTCTCTCTTTTACACCCGTAGCAACTCTCAAACCTGCTAAACCACCACCAATGATTAAAACATCTGTATAAATTACTTTCATTAGTGTTCTCCTACTACTATTGTTTTGGATTGATAACGAACACCATCACTAAAATCATGATGAAAGCCTATGTAAGTATACTTTGCCAAAGATGCTAAACCTACGATGATATACAAGGCTATCATACTCTTCATCAGTATTTTAAATCTTGCACGAGATTTTTTCGTATCTACTCCCTCACCAAAGCCCCACTTTAGGGCTAAACGATAGAGACCAATAAAGGCATGAGAAACAACTGAAATCAGAAGCATAAAATAGAGTGGTCCCATAAGCTCATCAACAACTCTACTTGATGATGCAAAGGGTCCAATGTTTGCTGGTTGTGAAAACATGATGTAAAGGTGTACACTTCCTATAAAAAACATCATAAATCCAGTAATGACTTGAACCATCCAAAGATAACTATCTTCATGTTTCATTCGTTTCGTATGTTCTGTGATTGTTTTATAGTCTCTGTATGATGCAGGAAACTTTCTTATAGCAAGTCCAGCATGAAGAATAAAAATTGTCCCAATAGCTGCCGCTAAAAAGGAGATAATCCCAGGATATCGCTCCCCAAAGAAGTAATACCCCTCAAACATCAAAGTGACTCTGTACATCATTTCATCTGAAACAAGTATAGAAGCCTCAAAAATGATATGCCCCACTATAAAAAGTGCTAAAATTAATCCCGTAGCACTCTGTAAAAAATCCAATCTAGCTGGTATTTTGTTTATCTCTCTTTTTTTCATTGAAACCCCACTTCTTATATATTCTTATTTTACAATAT
>JALVBA010000087.1 GCA_027010905.1 Marinilabiliaceae bacterium | reverse complement strand
ATGAAGAACAATGTCTTTTTCTTTCTCTGATAAACTTTTAAATAAACGTAGGATTTCAATATGTGCATTCATCTTTACTATTTTTTTACTAAGATAACAAAATCATCCGTAAATTAGAATAGAGCCAGATTTGTTTAATGATTATTAAAGTGTGAATAAACTATAAAAAGGCTAATCTATTTTCCTAACAATAACATGCAAAAACAGTTATTCAACAAGACTTAGCTTTACAAGCACATATTGCAACAATACTCTAAGGTGCTGACAGTCAGCCCCTGTAAATAATCTATTATGAATTAATCTATTTTGCATTCAATTTAAGTTAAGCCTCTAATTTATTTTTCAAGAAGCCCAATATAGCAATAATTCACAATAACTACAAAGTAATGTCAAAATTCATTAATTTTGTTTTGGGGTCAGCAATTTTGGAGTGAATACTATTTTTAAAGGAATTGGAGCCTTTGAATAATATAAACACTAAAACACAAATTAGTGGATTTCCTTAATTATCCGAATTAAACTATACGACCTATTTTACGGTATAACTCTAAATCATACCGTCAATTCAGTTTTTCAGTAAAGCTTCTGCAATTTTCAAATCAAAGGGGGTTGTAATCTTAATATTTTCGCGGTTACCTTCAACAAGGTTTATGTGATAACCCGCGGCCTCAGCAACTGAAGCATCATCTGTAAACCCGGAAGTGAACTCTGTTTTATAGGCCTTCAAAAGCTGCTCCGACCTGAAAACCTGCGGCGTTTGAACAAGCTTTATTGTAGTACGGTCAATCGCTCGGTTACTTGTTGCGTCTGTTTGACGAACCGACTCAAAAGCATCAACAGCAGGTACTGCATTCCCTGAATCTTCTGCAGTTTTGTAACAGTTGAACAACGTTTTCTGCGAAACAAAAGGTCTTACTCCGTCGTGTATTCCAACTATGCCGGGCTCTTTAACCAGTACCAATCCATTGCTAACGCTATGAAATCTGGTTTCTCCTCCATTAACCACATCATGAATAGTGCTAAAACTGTACTTCTCGCAAAGATTACTCCAATACTCTTTTTGTGATTCTGGTAAAACCAAAATAATTTGAATTGCAGAATCAAACTTTTTAAATGCGTCAATCGTGTGCATTAAAAGTGGCTTAGTGCCAATCACTATAAATTGCTTTGGAACTTCACTTCTCATTCTGCTGCCACTACCACCGGCAACAATCACAACATATCTTTTCATCATTTATCTGCATACGTTTGAACAAAAATACAACTATATCCTTTTATAATGGCAGAGATGATTAATAAAATGGTTTAACAACAAGTTTTTATGCTACCACCAATAGTTACATTTTTTTTAAACGAGTTGAGTAATAACAACAATCGCAAATGGTTTGCAGATAACAAGCCACTATATATTGAAGCTAAATCAGCTTTCGAAGAGGTCATTTCAACCCTAATATCAACAGTAGCAGAAGTTGATCCAGATATGAAAGATGTAACACCAAAGGAGTCTATTTTTCGTATTTTTAGGGATGTTCGCTTCTCAAAAGATAAAACCCCCTACAAAACTCATTTTGATGCTTTCATTGCGAAAAAGGGAGGACGTAAAAGCATCTATGCCGGATACTACCTACATCTCACTCCCGGAAACTCACTTTTTGGCGGTGGCATCTATGCCCCTATCCCGGAAATTCTAAAAGCATTACGACAAGAGATTTTTAATTTCCCCGATGAGTTTAAATCAATTATCAACAATCTGGATTTTAAAATGGTGTATAATCAGCTATTCGAAGATAAGCTGATTATGGCTCCTAAAGGTTTTCCCCGAGACTTCCCCAATGTTGAGCTGCTAAAATATAAGTCATACATTACATCGCACCCTCTGTCTGATGACGACCTCTCCTCTCCTGAATTGCAAGATAAGTTCAGAATGTTAATAAACACTCTCTATCCGTTTAATGCGTTCCTTAACAGAGCAATTGACTTTCAGGAGGAGAAATTGGATTTCTAGAAGGTAAATAATCAGTAAAATTAATTTTATGTTCTGATATTTAATGTCCATTATTAGGAACAGATACTTATGACTTCCATAAATTCGGTAAGACATATTTAATGCTGAAATTCAATCAGTTAAGCTATGTATTAATAAATATTTTTCGGGGTATATTTTGAGTATTTTTTATACCTTGCCTGTTGAGGCAAGGGCTTCAGTCATTTTCTTATACTTGTAATTGTTATATTAAAGAAGCCATGAGGAAATATCGTTAGCCTTCTGCCTCTTTATCTCACATAGTGATTCTCTGCCGGAGTACCAATAGCCACAGAGCTTATTCCGGTAATTAACAGTATAACAAAAAGAAATATCTTTATGGGTTCATAATTGTTTAGTATAAACACCTGCCTCAGAGATATTTAGACATAAAACTTATGTTTTGGTAAAAAGCACCTCAATAAATATTTTTATTATCACTCTTAGAAGTATTAACTTTATTTCATATTTAATTTCCCATAACTATTGCCTTTACAAAAAAATCACAAAATCATGTAGATATAAATAAATAAACAATTATCTTTGCACCTCATTTTTCACCACGCTATTTTTAGCTGGTTAAAATGTAGGTTGTTTAATTAAATTAAAATTTGTCCACATGCCTGTAAAAATCAGACTAACAAGACACGGACGCAAAAAGTATGCTTACTACCACATTGTGGTAGCAGATAGCAGGGCGCCACGAGATGGCAGGTTTATTGAAAGGATTGGCTCGTACAATCCAAACACTAATCCTGCTACTATCACATTAAATTTTGAAAAAGCCTTAGGATGGCTTCAAGATGGTGCTCAACCTACAGATACTTGTAGAGCTATTTTATCATACAAAGGCGTTATGATGAAAAAACACCTTTTAGAGGGTGTTAAAAAAGGAGCTTTTGACGAAGCCGAAGCAGACCTTCGCTACCAGAAATGGATTAACGAGAAAGAGGGTAAGGTTCAAGCTAAAAAGGATGAACTTCAATCTCAAAAAGATTCTGACACAAAATCCAGACTTGAGTACGAAGCTAAAGTAAATACTGAAAGAGCTGAAGCTCTGGCAAAGAAAAAAGCTGACCTCGACTCTGAATTAGAAGCTAAGGCTAAAGAGGCTGCTCAGGAAGCTGCTGCTGAAGCCGAAGATGATGCTCCTGAAGTAGAAGAGAAACCTGAAACTTCTGAAGAAACAAAGAGTGAATAGTTAATTCATCTCTTTACAATAATCGAGTAGGTAGGGGGATTACTCCCCCGCCCTCTCACACCACCACGCATGCTCTCGCACGTGGCGGTTTCAATTAATAGTTTAACTTTTCATAATTTAATGACAAATTAAACA
>JALVBA010000086.1 GCA_027010905.1 Marinilabiliaceae bacterium | reverse complement strand
ACTAAGTTATCATTTAACCAACCAATCTGTTTGTTCAAGGGTTTAAACGCATCCCTATCCAACACCTGAATATTAATCTTGCCCTCATTATTCTGATCTTCATCAAAAATATAAATCGGATATTTAGGTAATTCAGGCACAGAAGCTTGTCCATGAAACCAACGCGCCATCATATCACGCATATATTGGCTCATATTTTCCGTATCCCAACTATGTAGTGCTGGAAATAGTGTCATACCTTCAGGAACAAAAACCAAACAGTCTTGATCAACATCAAGATAATAGCGTGCCCAAAACTGATCCAACCAAAAACGCATGTTAAATTTATCTAAATTTGTCCAACGCCAAAGCGGGTAAGCTTCTGTCATCACAGTGGCATTGGGATCAAACCACAAATAATGCCATCCCAATTCATTAATATCTGTAGCTTGAAAAGCATAACGAATATATCCCTTAGCGACATCACTAGCTGGAAAACTGCGAATCGCATCAGCCAAAGCTGGTAACTGATTTTGTGTAAAACGTAATAACAAAGGTTTTGGCTGAGAAACACTATTTAAATAAGCTAACTGGTTTTCCAACTCACTCAGTTGTTCCATGATTATTACACGCTCAGCATCCGCATTTTCCTGTTGGTATCCTTTGCGAAGTTCTAACTTATAACCTACTTCAGGCTCTGCCTGTTTTATCTCTTCAGCCAGCGTTTCTATAGCTTCAGGAGTATTTTTAAGATTAAAAACTTTAATTTTTGCATAATCAGAGGCAGGCGGTGTTATCGCACTTTGCTCAATAAAATCCAAGTCATCTAATGGATAAACTGGACGTAGCTTAGTCTCAGAAATAACATCTCCTATTGCCAGCAAAAGAGAAGCAGTCTTATTACACTTATCTAATCCAAACAATTCAGGTACATTTAAATACAAGTGACGAAAAAATTTTAAGCCAGCCAAAGACGGACTACTATTTTGTGGTAGAAAAATAGCTTGCTCATCCACCTCAAAAGCACTTAATAATTGACAATCAGCTAAGCCATCTCCTGCAACTAATGAAGCAAAAGAAGAGCCACGCCCTTTATCATCCTGCACATGAATACATAACTGGCTAGAATTGGTATCTATTGCCAACCTCATAAAAGTTGCATGAAAGCGAATATCTTCAATCAATTTAGCTCTACGAGTTTTAGACAATTCAGACGCGAGAACTAACCACTCTCCCACTTTAGCTTGAATACTATCATCGCCACCTCCAGATTTTAAGAAACACCATATTACCGATTCAACCAGTGGTAATAATTTTTTTTGTATATTTTGTCGTTTCTGACTACGCCCCTTGGTAATTTGCTGAAAAAAGTTACATAAACGATTAAACACCTTTTCCTGCTTTTTTTTGCTGGCTTTAGCCCTCTTACGCACATAAAAATCAGGAACAACAAATGTCAAATAACTATCCACATCCACACTTTCTGTTATCAATCCAGCCCCCATATCACGAAGTAGGAGTACATCGCTACCTAAAGACGCTAATATTTTAAGGGTTTGAATCGGAGTCAATTGTGTGAAAAAAAATCCCTGTTCAGCCACTGAATACCTCTTTTATTAATTGTTTTAGCCAATGTTCAAGTAAACGACTTGCTATTGCGTTTTCAAGTGGTTCATTTTCTTCGTGTTCGTATGTTTCTGGCCAAAGATATACCCGTCCTGAATTTGGCATTTCTATTAACCAATCCGCTAATTTGTCTAGTGCAGCAGGGACACGAATAATACTTACTCCATGTTCTTGCTTTAAACCAAGCTTTAAACGTAAGTTCCCTAAAGAAATATGCTTGGAATCTTGGTCATTATTTTCGTCAGTCGGCGGTAAAAAGACCATGACATGTACATGTTGAAATGCCTCAACTTTTAACTGACTACTTTTATGCTTATATTTCTGTTTTTTATCGTTATGTTGCCATTTCGCTTGATCGACTTGTCCAGCCCATGCTTGAACTACCCAGTTTTGTAGATGATTTTCAGATCCTTCTCTATGAGATAATTTGCGCCGATTTTGATGGCGGTTTAGTAAGCTTGGCAACCAGCCTAATTCAAACAGAAAACGCTTACGGTAATTTACCATATCATCCAATTTTGGCGAAATATCACCATGCAAATCAGTCAATAATCCTCTACTTTCAGTAACATTGAAAAATTGATCACCTTCCAACCATATAAATTCACTTTGAGTTAAATGACTAGCTTGTAAAAGCACCGCAAATTGAGCCATACATTCTATCCAGCTTGCCCTAGCTAAATGTCCACTAAGATGACGTTTTACTTCCCAAGGCATTAAGGCAGCTAATAAAACATGACGAGGTTTATCACGAGGTGGAGGACGTCTATGTACAAAAAAGCCAGTGTTTAATAGGCGATCGAATAATAAGGGTTTAGGCTGCATAAACTCACTGAGTAAAATTCCCCCCATATCCGCTTCGCGGGAAGTACGGTGTACGCCATCAATTCCACCTTCATTACTATGTTCTTTTGAAATGAACGGAGATAATGTGGTACGGGGACAAAGTGGGCGATTTTGATCATCAGTTGTTTTTATTTCTGGGTATAAATACAACAA
>JALVBA010000085.1 GCA_027010905.1 Marinilabiliaceae bacterium | reverse complement strand
TGGCAAAGACTCCTACTCCTACTCCAACTCCTTTTCGATGGCTAAAAGCTTTGTGTCGCTTCTTATTGGTACAGCCATTGATGAGGGCAAAATAAAATCGGTTAACGAGCCTGCATACAAATTCATACCCCATCTTAACGAAGGCAAAAGCAGGGAACTGACAATACGCAATCATCTTACCATGAGCTCGGGTAGTAATTGGGATGAGAGTTACAGTACCCCCATGAGCATGACAACTCAGGCATACTACGGTAACGACCTACTGGGTCTGGCTGAAAAGATGTACGTTGTAGAACAACCGGGAAAATTTTTTAGCTACAAAAGCGGTGACACACAGCTACTCTCTCTGATAGTGAGAAATGCCACCGGCAAAACACTGGACGATTACGCTACCGAAAAACTTTGGCAACCTATGGGTGCCGAGCACGATGCTCTCTGGTGTCTGGATAAAAAAGATGGGCTGGAGAAGGCATACTGCTGCTTCAATAGTAATGCACGCGACTTTGCACGCTTCGGCAGGCTACTGCTTAACCACGGCAAGGTTGGTAACAAGCAGGTTATCTCAGAAAAATATATTACCGAAGCAACTACACCCGCAAGATATCTTCTGGATGATGAAAACAAACCTCTCGATTTTTATGGTTACCAATAGTGGATAGTAAAGTCGGGCAGCAAACATATCCCTTATGCCCGGGGCATTTTAGGTCAGTACATATTTGCAATACCCGAAAAGAATGCCATTATCGTTCGGTTAGGCCGCACTCGTAGTGATAGCTACATGGGTCATCACCCAACTGATGATATTACCTATTTGGAAAAGGGGATGAAGATACTGAAGTAGAATTATCTGATTGGTTAATATGGCGGGTGTGGTGAACGTTTTGAAAATATTTATCCTTTTAATAGTACTCTTCTCTCTGTCATCTGTTTTTCAGACCCTCGCTGGCGCGGATTTGTAATCCCTACGCAACCACATGATTGCATCGTATAATCAGCAATCAGCATCATAGAGAGCAGGTAATCTCAAGCACGGCTCAGCAATCACACTATCAAAAACCCTTTTCCAATATTTTCAATTATGCGAGATGCTGTAACTCCTTGTTGTGAATATTTGTCTGAGGCTATATCGCCTGCCAAACCATGGATATAGACACCAAGTATTGCGGCATTCTCAACAGTATACTTTTGTGCCAGTAATCCTAAAATAACTCCGGTAAGTGCATCACCACTTCCGGCGGTAGCCATACCGGGATTACCAGTTGAATTAAAAAAGCACCTTCCGTCAGGCAGGGCAATAATGGTGTGTGCTCCTTTTAATACAACAACCACATTATACCTCTTAACAAAACTAACAAGCTTTTTGAAACGCTGGTAATGGCTTTTACTCTCACCTGCTAACCTGTCAAACTCTTTAGGGTGCGGAGTTAGAACAGAGTTTTCAGGAAGTAAGTCTAACAACTCCTTGTCTTCAGAAATTATATTAAGTGCATCTGCATCCAGCACTATCGGTCTGACACCAACAGCTTCCAGAAGACTCCTTATCACTTTTTGTGTTTTCTGTTTGATTCCTAAACCCGGGCCGACGCCTATTGCATTGAACATATCCAACTCAGGAAATTCAGAGACTAAAATATCTGATCGGTCAATACTTACCATAACTTCGGGTACGGCTGTTTGCATTATCTGATAACCATAATGCGGAACATGTACAGTTAACAGTCCTGCTCCGGAGTTCAAACAACCATGTGATGCCAACAGTGCAGCCCCCATCTTTCCAAAACTACCTGCCATAAGCAGAGCATGACCATAATCGCCTTTATGCGAAAATTTATCTCTCTTTTTTATAAATGAATGAACACTCTTCTCATTAACAAAATACCAATCTGTTTGAAACTCTTCAATTGCTTTTGGATGCAGACTAATGTCAAGCAACTCCCACTGACCGGCAGAGCTTCCATTGTCAGCAAGTAAGAATGAGAGTTTTGGAAATTGAAATGAGAGAGTATAGTCTGCCTTTACTATTCCCTCACTGCTGTTGTCACTGTTATCTTCACCAAACAATCCTGATGGCATATCAATTGACACAACTGTTGATATGGAACTGTTGATATGCTTCACAACCCTACCATAAAGTCCTTTGAGAGGGCGATTAAGACCTGAGCCCAAAAGACCATCAATAATCAAATCGCCTCTGTGCAGCTCTGGCATCTCCACATTTTCATCAGACAGAAAATTAACACTTGTTCGGGAGATTATTTCAAGTAGCCTATCCTTATTGATATCTGCATCAACAGAGAATTTTCCTGAAGGATTAACCAGAAAAACTTTTACATCCCTACCCTCCAACAGTAACATTCGAGCCAAAGCCAAAGCATCTCCCCCATTATTTCCACAACCAGCAAATAGTACGACTCTGTTTTCAGTAAACCTCTTCTCTATCCATTCAAACAGTTGCCTCGCTGCCCTCTCCATCAAATCTATTGAAAGAACAGGTTCATTCTCCACTGTATATTTATCTATTTGAGGTACAATATTTACAGGAAAAATCTTAATCATACAAATCCGGTTTTATTCTATTATAACAAAGTTAACCTTTTTCTCGCAAAACAACCAAGGTATGCCTTGGATGCAGTATCATCTTCTTAGTTACACTTGGATGCAACATCCTATCAAAGAAACTGATATTATGCCTAATCACAATAACAATATCAGCTTGACTCTTATCAACAAATTCACATATTCTACCCATCACATCGACACCCACGAGATAATGAAAACTGTGTTTAATCTTGGGGAAGTGAGAGAGTATTTTTTGCTCAGCATTAAACCTGTCCTCTTTAGCCTCTTCAAGTACATTTACAAACATCAGCTCGGCATTAAAATAGTTAACTATATCACGAACAGGCTTAATAATTTCATCGCGCTTAAAATCATTCAGGTCAGTGGCAAACACAATTTTCTCAGGTTTTCTGAACTGTACCCCTGTAGGCACAATAAGTAGCGGAGTTGAAATATGTTTTATTATCTCATGCGAATTACTTCCCAAAAGGAATCGCTCAAACAAACTCTCTCCTCTGTTTCCTAAAACGACTAAATCAGGGTCGTATTTATCTATTTCACGAGTGACTACCTCAACCAAAGAGCCAAAATGTGACTCTATCTCTATTCTCGAATCGGGGAATAAACGGTGTAACAGTCGCAACTCATTTTTAAGTCCTTTCAGACTTTCAGCCGCCAGCTCATCCTTAACCTGCATAACATAAGGGCTACCACTAAACTCAAGGTCGTATGTGTTTACAAGCTTAAAATAGAGCTTCTCATTTTTAAGCATTTCAAGAGCATAGATTATAGCATTACGAGCAGTATCGGAAAAGTCAGTTAATAATAGCACATGTTTCATAGCAGTAGAATTAAAGTTTAACCTCACAACATTCCAAATATAACCGGCATCGTAACCTTTACCGTAGAGAGAATCCTTACTGGACATTTCCGGCATTGGAAGAACATTTTCACACCAAACCTAAGATACAAAAAAAGACCGATAATGTCAACCGGTCTAAAAAGCAAAAAAGGATGACTAGAAAAGTCATCCCTTCACAAAATAAGATTACTATTTCTTAGCTATGCAACAGATAGGGCAATCAAAAATGCTGCAGCAAAGCCCAAAATAGCATAAAGCTCAGGAAATACAGCAAGGATAAGAGTGTTACCAAACACATCGTGTCCCGAGCCAATAGCAGCTATACCATTAGCACAAACCTGTCCCTGACGAATAGCAGAAAAAAGTCCGACCAAGCCAAGCCCTATACTAGCACCAAAAACAGCACCAGCTTGTAGCCAAGTAATCTCAGCTGTTAAAACTGGGAATAAGGTACTAAAAACAAAGAATCCACCAAATCCATAAAGCCCCTGAGTTCCGGGAAGTGCACTCAGCACAAGATAATTTCCAAAAGCATCACTGTTCTTTTTCAAAGCTCCAATTGAGGCGTTTCCACCAATTGAAACACCATAAGCACTACCAATTCCTGTTAAGGCTAGCATCAATCCAATTCCGATATAAGCAAAAACAATTGCATCCATTTTTTCTATTTTTAAGTTATTAATTAATTTTTCTAAAAGGTTTATACTCTTTTCCGCCACCAATAAAGCCGGCGTTTTTATAAAATTCAACAAAGGTCAGACGCATAGGGTGTACCAATGAACCAAGCGTTGACATAAAGATATTCAATCCATGACCAAACAACAGGATGATTACAAAAACTAATTGCCCCAACACAGGCAGATCAGGGCTAAGATTCAAAGCAAGCTGATTAAACACCATTCCCAAAATTGCACTCGACAATCCAAGAGCAAACAGACGGATATAAGACAACAAGTCGCCGGTAAAACCGGTTATCATATTGTACGTATCCCAAAGGCCAGCACCTATATTCATGAAAATATTTCCCTTAGGATTATTAAACGGGAAGATTCCCAGTGCAGCCACTCCCAAAATAATGAGATGAGTAGTAGACAACATCATTTTGTTACTATCGTCAGCACCGTTAACCTTATCAATAATCACCATTGTCACAGTAGAGAGAATCACAACTATCCAACCGAATGTGGCTAGTGAATATTTCCAACCATTCTGTTTAATCTGATTTGCAGCCTTAACAAACATACCAAAGACAATCTGAATAAATCCAAAAACAAGAGCCAGATTAAACATCTGTGAGTCGGTAAGGAACATATCTTTTACCTTCATTAAGAACGGCACCTCAAGTTCAGCCAGTTTCATTCCAAAGAATGTACCGGTAACTATTCCAAACAGAACAGTTGCACTCCCCAGCCATTGCAAGAGTGTTAACAATGGTTTGTATTCAGAAGATATTTTAAACTTCAGAATGGTTGCCACTACAATAAACAGAACTCCATAACCTGCATCGCCCAAACAGAACCCAAAGAACATTAAAAAGAACGGGGCAAAATAGGGTGTAAGATCAAGCTCAATGTAACTGGGCAGAGAGAACAGTTTACCAATAGGTTCAAACAGTTTACTAAACGGTCCGTTTTTCAGTTTAATAGGAGGTTTCTCGTGACTCTTCGATTCAGACTTAAGGTAAAGAACTGAGTTCTCTTCGAGATACTTTTCCAGCTCCTCAACACTATTGTCCGGTATCCAGCCCTCCAGCAGTTTCACTTTATCCTCAACCTGACTGTCGGTTTGATGAATCGCATTCTCAAGATTTAACACATCCTGAATCTCATTCTTATAGTTTTTCAGAACTTCAACTCCTGATTTTGCATAGCCATCAAGCTGTGTCTCGAGAGCATTAATCTCTGTCTCTATCTTCTTTATCTCTGATTGAACTTCGCCGAGTGAACTCTCCGGCAGACGTATCTCTTCAGCATCCAGTTCAGGAGTTTCGGCTCCCTGTTCAACAAATATCACAAAGTAGGTGTATCGCTCATCGTCAGACACAACACCTATATTATACTTATTCTCCCATTCAGGATTGTACTTACGACTGGAGCAGTAATAGAATTGAGCAGTAACTCCTGTCTGCTTCAGCCTCTCCAGATTATCCCATGAGAATTGACCCCACGGTTCAAGCTGACGCAACTCCTTCTGCCTGTTACCAAGTTGTTGATGAAGATGCTCCAGTTTCATCTGAATACCCTTTATCTCATCAATTAACTCAGCACCTCCGGCAGGAAGTTTAGCCTCTTTCTCAACCTCTTCAACGCTCCTCTTCTCCAAAAAAGCTACTATCTTATCTATCTCAGCTATCTGCCTGAACTCCTCCTGCATCTTCACGGTAGGCTCATCCTGACGTTCAACGATGTGAACCACACCGAGCTCTTTGATATCAGAGAGGAAAGCACTATAGTTCTCATGATAGACCAGAAACGAATATTTAAACATTGGTATTATCATGCTTCAGCCTCCATTTCTTGTTGACGGGTTTTCACAATCTTCTGGGCTGACTTAGAGAGATTATCTTCATCCTCAAGGAATCGCTTAATCTTTCTTATAGCCTCCTGATAACCTGGAATCTGAACTTTCTCATAGAGGTTCACCTTCTGAGTAGTCTTCTTCCTGGCAAAATCCAGCAAGTCCATTTTTCTGAAATAGACTTCACGTTCAATACCTATTTTCGATAAATCCTTTATCAGAGTTATTCCATCATGAAACCATACAGGCATGTTGAACATACTGTACTCCTTTATCTGAAAAAGAACTTCATTTAGCACCGGAGTGTGTACTCCTGCAATTTTTTTCACATCCAGATTAACATCTTTAATAGCTACAAGTGAAGCATCAAACTCTCCCCAAAGTCGAACCATATTCTCATATTGGGATATCATTTGCTTCATCTCATTGTCAAGTTCATTAGCCCGGTCTTTCGCTCGTTTCACTTCAAGCCGCAGTGCCGACTCCTTATTTTTCAGAGTAGGCAGAGCACGCTCACGCATCTTGAGGTTTTTGTCAAGTTGCTGAAGCGAAATCTTATTATATTGAAATTTTATTGCCACCTTTTATGATTTTCGATTTACGATGTTCGATATATGATGTATGATATACGATGTTCGATGTATGATATTTGATGTCCAATGTTCGATATATGTTTTATGATGTCCACCATTTTGTTTATACTTTATAATCTATATTTGACATTATCCCCACGTTTTACATCCAACATCCCGACATCCCGACATCCCGACATCCCGACATCCCGACATCCCCACATCCTACATCCTACATCCCTACATCCAACATCCATTACTCCTTCTTCCAGTGTTTATCCATGAACTCCTGCTTAATACCTACCTCAGCTTTTGTAAAATTATCCTGAAATAGTTTCCATGAAATATCCAGCATCACCTCGGTATCAACGTTGACGTCAATAGCAAGAAGTTTATCAGAATACTCTTTAGCAAAAACCATTGTTCTCTCATCGTAATCAGTAAGGTCGAAACCATTCTCCATCTTGGTTTTAGCGTTTGCTGCATCGGCATAAAGCCTGATGGCAGCATTCATCACCTGTGGATGGTCAGGACGGGTTTGTGTACCAATAACCAACTGTTTCAGTCGCGACAGACTACGGAAAGGGTCAACGATTACCTTACCAATATCGGTATCACGACGCAGGAACAGCTGTCCTTCGGTAATATATCCTGTATTATCGGGTATAGCGTGAGTGATATCACCTCCCGAAAGTGTTGTTACAGCAATAATGGTGATTGAACCTCCTGACGGGAACTGCACCGCTTTCTCGTATATACGGGCTAAGTCGGAGTAGAGTGAACCGGGCATACTATCTTTCGAGGGTATCTGATCCATCCTGTTTGACACAATACTCAGTGCATCGGCAAAGAGTGTCATATCGGTCAACAGAACCAACACCTTCTCATTCTTATCCACAGCAAAATACTCAGCCGCTGTAAGTGCCATATCCGGCACGAGCAGTCGTTCTACCGGTGGATTCTCCGTTGTATTTACAAAGCTGATGATACGGTCAAGAGCACCTGCATTGTCGAAAACGTTCTTAAAAAACAGGTAATCATCATTCGACAATCCCATACCTCCAAGAATAATCTTATCTGCTTCGGCTCTTAATGCCACATTGGCCATTACCTGATTGTATGGCTGGTCAGGGTCGGCAAAGAAAGGAATCTTCTGACCTGTAACGAGTGAGTTATTCAGGTCGATACCTGCAATACCGGTAGCAATAAGTTGTGATGGCTGAGCTCTTCTCACCGGATTTACCGATGGAGAGCCGATATCACGAATCTCTCCCTCAACCTCAGGGCCGCCGTCGATAGGCTCGCCATAAGCATTGAAGAAACGCCCGGCCAACTGGTCACTAACCTTTAAGCGAGGTGGGTGCCCCATAAAGATAACCTCAGCATTTGTAGGGATTCCCTCAGTACCTGAGAACACCTGCAATGTAACATTCTCACCTATAATCTTCACCACCTGACCCAATCGCCCATGTACCATGGCAATCTCATCGTAGCCAACACCCTGTGCTTTTAGCTGAACAGTAGCTTTAGTTATATTGGTGATTTTTGCATATACTTTTTGAAACGCTTGTTTTTCCATGAATTTATATTTTTCCAAAAACTATTCTTAATTTTTCAAATGCTTACTGTACAACTCTTCCAGCTCAACTTCATACTTTTTAAACTTATCCGATTTAAAATCTGAATAGTTCATCTGTTTAAAGAGGTTAATTATATTTTTGAAGAATGTTTGCACATCCTCAAAATGTTTAAAGTCAAACTCCTTTTCAGTTACATCAAGCACCTTAGCAAGCATGTACTCCTGACGCTCTATCGAAGTAGAGCTATCAATCGAGTCGAAAGCATCCTGTTGAAGAATCACAAAGTCGATGAGCTCAGAATTCCAGAATCGCTCGTGAAAACTGATAAGCACACCGTCGTCACCAAGGATGTTAATCTGCTCGTGAGCCTCTTTCCCTCTAAGCAGAATATCTTTGGCAATAATTACTTTTTCAAGCCATGTGTCACTAACATTCTCGGAGTAGTATTTCTGTACTTCGGGATATTCAAGATATTTTGAATAACTGTCGATAGAGTCGATTGCGGGGTAACGCTTACTATCGGCACGAGCCTGCGACAGACCGTAGAAGCAACGCGCAGCTTTACGTGTTGATTCAGTAACCGGCTCCTTAAGGTTACCACCAGCAGGCGAAACAGTACCTATGAATGTGATAGACCCGGTTTCTCCGTTGTTAAGGTAAACATAACCTGCACGAGAGTAAAAGTTTGAGATGATTGCCGACAGATCCATTGGGAAAGCATCCTGACCGGGCAGCTCCTCCAAACGGTTCGACATCTCACGAAGAGCCTGAGCCCAACGTGATGTTGAGTCAGCCATAAGCAGTACCCTTAACCCCATAGCACGGTAGTACTCACCAATTGCCATTGCTGTGTAGACCGAAGCCTCACGGGCAGCCACCGGCATATTTGATGTGTTTGCAATAATTGTTGTACGCTCCATCAGCTTACGGCCGGTACGCGGGTCATCGAGTTCAGGGAACTCAGTGAAGATCTCCACAACCTCATTGGCACGTTCACCACAAGCAGCAATAACCACAATATCAGCCTCAGCCTGTTTAGATATAGCATGCTGCAACACTGTTTTTCCTGTACCAAAAGGACCGGGAATAAAACCTGTACCACCTTCGGCAATAGGATTCAGAGTATCAATCACCCTAACACCTGTTTCAAGTGGCTTAAACGGACGAGGCTTCTCTGCATAGGCTCTAACGGCCATCTTTACAGGCCATTTCTGAACCATCGTAACCGACACATCGTTTCCTTTACTGTCAACCAGTACAGCAATTTGGTCATCAACTTTATATTGTCCCTCTTTTACAATACTTTTAAGGGTGTATGAACCTTCAAACTTAAAAGGAACCATAATTTTATGAGGCATCTCATTTTCGTTAACCTCACCAAGCCATCCACCTGCAATCAGTGTATCGCCCTCTTTGGCCAAAGGTTTAAAGTCCCACAATGTTTCCCTGTTCAATGGATCAGTATAATCACCTCTTTTCAGAAACACACCCTCCATTGTGTCGAGGTTGTTCTGCAATCCGTCGTAGTTTCGTGACAGAATACCGGGGCCGAGAGTAACCTCAAGCATGTGGCCTTCAAAATGAGCTTCAGTACCAATCTTTAATCCGCGTGTACTTTCAAACACCTGCACATACGCACTATCGCCAAGTATTTTAATAACCTCGGCCATCAGATCTGTTTCCTGATGTTTTATAAAGCATATCTCATTTTGGGCTACCGGTCCGTCAACTTCAATGATGACCAGATTCGCAATAATTCCGGCAACTTTTCCGGTTGTTTTATTTTTTTGTTCCATGACTTAATATAAATTCTTCAGAAAATTCATAACTGTTTTCCAGATCTGTAATTAATCGTTTAAATAACTCCTTGCCTCTCTCCTCATCAAGACTAATCCAACGTTCAACAATGAAGACTTTAACAATAAAAGCCAACACTTTTTCAATGGAAAAGTAGTTAAAGAAAGTTGCTTCATCAAGAGAGTGCCAACGCATCAAATCAAGTTTCATCTCCCTATCCAGAAGGTTTGGTGTTTCGTGCAGATGTATAATTGACTCGAGGTTGTCGATATCGTTAGCAAGTCCGAAATCTCTTGCTCTGCTCTTCTTAAGTGCATGTTCAATATCTCCTTCACCAATAATATCATCAGATACATCCATGTCGTACTTGCGACCGTTAAGAGCAGTAAGTACATTGCGCAGGGTTAACTCATTTCGCACATACTCATTCATGAACTGATTGCCTGATTTCTGCAAGTATTTGTAGTAACTTTTAGTAAGTGTTCTTTCGGCACTCACCCTTGAAGGTTGCTCATCATCTCCAAAATAATCCTCAAGAAAAGTGATTATATAGGCAGGCATGGTAAGATTCTCAGCTACTTCAAAACTCTTTTTGTCTGTAACCTCCTCAACCTCCTCAGCAGTATAATTACCATGATTGTCAAAAACCGGCTTCTCATCGTACAGCCGACTCAATATATTGTTGTGATCAAATGGCAGAAAAAACAAGCTGACAAGATTATTATCCTGCGGATGTATATCTTCTTGCAATAGCTCCCTGAACGCCACGGATGAGAACGCTAATTTGCGATGCTCCATAATCAAATCAGGTAACCCTGCTACCAGACAATAATAGTTTCTAGCCATCTTTATTTATTCTCAAATAACAATTCTACTGTTTTAGGGCGAAGGTAGGATTTAAAGAAATTATTAAAATCCTCTTCAGTGAAGCTTATAATATAACTACCATCCTTAGGGCTGATTTTAAATCCACTAACAAGACTATTATCAAAGGTAACTTCAACTCCTTTGTTCATTTCAGTGGCAAGGCTATTCTTAAAAAACTTCTCAAGCTCTTTTTGATCTTTTACCGGAAGGATAACATTAAGGTCGAAATCGCCTGTTTTAATCCAGCCCTTAACAACAGTTTGAATAACATCCTGTAGATACTTAATATCGCCAAAAACCTCTTTCATCGAAGGCTCAACAACATCCAAAGTAATAATACCCGACACCTGCTGTTTCAAAGCACTTAGTGCCTGGGATGATGCCAGCTTCATTTCAGACTGCATATTCCGGTTAATCTCCTCGGCTTTTTTCTCTGCTTTTTTTATAGTCTTGTCAGCTTCAGCATTACCTTTGGCTTCTATCTCTACAGCCTCTTTTTTAGCCTTTGTTAGAATGGCTTCAGCTTCATCATTGGCCCTCTGAATGCCCTCATTATAAATCTTATCAGTTAACTCCTGAAGTTTAGTGTGCATAACTCTACTGTTTTATTTATTATCAACTCAAAATAATCTGAATTCAAGAGTTGTAAAAATAGACTAATATTATAT
>JALVBA010000084.1 GCA_027010905.1 Marinilabiliaceae bacterium | reverse complement strand
GTTTTCAGAAAAACAGTAAATAATATAAACTTATTCCTATGAACAGTAAAACTTCAAAAAGAGCTGCTGACAATATTCGTATCCTATCGGCTGCTATGGTAGAGAAAGCTAAGTCAGGGCATCCTGGTGGTGCTATGGGTGGTGCAGACTATGTACACGTTCTCTTTTCAGAATTCCTCAATTATGACCCTTCAGACAGAACATGGTTTAACCGCGACAGATTCTTTCTCGATCCCGGGCACATGTCTCCGATGCTCTATTCACAGCTTGCTCTCACTGGCTCTTTCTCAATGGATGAGCTTGCACAGTTCAGGCAGTGGGGCAGCCCTACACCCGGTCATCCTGAAAAGGCCTTTAAACGTGGAATTGAAAATACATCCGGTCCGTTAGGTCAGGGACACACTATGGCTATCGGAGCTGCTATTGCAGAGCGTTTCCTGTGCGCAAGATTTGGCGAATGGATGAAGCACAACATCTTTACATTCATCTCCGATGGTGGTGTTCAAGAGGAGATTTCGCAAGGAGCAGGTCGTTTGGCGGGATTCCTTGGCCTGAGTAATCTCGTTATGTTCTACGACTCAAATGACATTCAGCTATCTACAGAAACAAAAGCTGTTACTACTGAAGATACAGCAAAAAAATATGAAGCATGGGGTTGGGCTACACTTACAATTGACGGAAACGATCAGGATCAGATTCGTGAGGCACTGAAAATAGCTATTGCCGAGAATGATAAACCTTTCCTAATCATTGGTAAAACAGTTATGGGTAAAGGTGCTATTACTGAAAGT
The DNA here is from genome assembly GCA_027010905.1 of Marinilabiliaceae bacterium. Taxonomy (GTDB): domain Bacteria; phylum Bacteroidota; class Bacteroidia; order Bacteroidales; family Marinilabiliaceae; genus JAADEM01. The sequence continues at coordinate 2,629 of JALVBA010000084.1, read as the reverse complement.
AACGACTCTTTCGAAGCTCAGGTATCTACCCACGGTCAACCGTTAAGTGCTGCAGGAGCATCTTTCGAAGGAACAATTAAAAACCTTGGAGGTGACCCTGAAAACCCATTTGCCATTTTTGATGATGTGGCTGAAGCGTATGCAGAGTCGGCAAAAGAGAAGCAGGCTTATGCCGATAAAAAACGTACTGAGCAGGCAGAATGGGAGAAAGCTAATCCTGAGCTGGCTGCAAAACTTGAGAAATTCATCTCCGGTACAGCACCCGAGTTCGACTACTCAGCACTTGAGCAAAAAGCAGGCTCTGCCACACGTGCTGCTGCCTCTGGTGTCCTTGCCAGCTTTGCAGGAGAGATTGAAAACCTTATTGTTATGTCTGCCGATCTTGCCAATTCAGATAAGACTGACGGATTCCTTAAAAAGACCACCGTTTTTACAAAAGACGATTTCAGCGGCTCATTCCTTCAGGCAGGTGTTGCTGAACTGACAATGGCTACGGTTTCAAACGGGATGGCACTGCATGGTGGTGTGATACCCGCTTGTGGTACATTCTTTGTATTCTCCGATTATATGAAGCCTGCTGTACGTATGGCTGCTCTGATGCAACTACCGGTTAAATATATCTGGACACACGATGCATTCCGTGTAGGTGAAGATGGACCTACGCACCAGCCCGTTGAGCAGGAGGCACAAATCCGTCTCATGGAGAAACTAAAAAATCACAAGGGAGAGAACAGTGTGCTGGTAATTCGTCCGGCTGATGCTGAAGAGTCTACTGTAGCATGGGAGATGGCAATGAATAATGTTTCTACCCCAACTGCTCTTATTCTTTCACGTCAAAACATCACTAACCTTCCGGGTAGTAGCTACCAACAAGCTTCTAAGGCAAAAAAAGGTGCTTATATCGTTCAGAAAGATGGTGATATCGTTGATGTTGTATTGCTGGCTTCCGGCTCTGAAGTGAGCTCTCTCGTTGAGGGTGCAGAGCTGCTAAAAAAGGATGGCATTAAATGTCAGATCGTCTCTGTTCCTTCCGAAGGACTGTTCAGAAGTCAGGATAAGAAGTATCAGGAGGAGGTTATTCCTTCAGGTCTACCGGTATTCGGGCTTACTGCCGGCCTGTCTGTTACTCTTGAGGGTTTGGTTGGAGCAAATGGTAAAGTGTGGGGACTGGATCATTTTGGTTATTCCGCTCCTTACAAAGTTTTGGATGAGAAATTCGGATTTACTGCCGAAAACGTTGCCAAGCAGGTAAAAGAGCTTTTGAAATAAATATCAAAATTATTTTCATTTTTAAGCCCCAACGGGATAATCTCCTGTCGGGGCTTTTTATTCATGTACGATGAAATTAGAACATTCTAAAAACAAATTAGACTAAGAATTCATGGTTCATCTATTCTAGACTACTATATTTATCACTTACCTTTTTAACCGTTTCTGACTGTTTATCGATTATGTTAAGAATCTCTATTTTTCGTTTGTTGTTCTCTTCAATTTTTCTTTTGAGTTCAATATTATTCATCTGAAATTCAACAATGTCTTCTCTATATCCATTAATTTCCTTTTCGATTTTTTTTCTTTGTCTTTCAAGATTTTTAAGATACTTTTTTGCTACGATAAGACGTTCTTTATCATCTCCAAGTGAAGCCATAGACTCTTTTTTACTATCAATCTCTTTCTGTTTCCTAACCCTATCAATTTCCAGAGATTTAATCTGTATTTCTGTATTCAAAGAGTCACCCTCATTTTTTTTGATATCTTTCTGGTAGGATTCGGTCTGTTTTACAAGCTTTTTCAGATTAGAGTTTAAATCCTTCAATTCTCTATTTTCCCCTTTTAACTCCTCTTTAACGGCATTTTTGTACTCTTTGGTAGCAAAATCTTGCAAAAAATGCCTGATAGACTGATATGTCTTTTCAATATTCATATCATTTTTATCACCTTTAAACGAAAAGAAGCTGCCATCAATTTCGAAAAGAGAAACTAATTTTACAGTCGAATCAATCTGAAACACTGTACTGTATATATCTATTAAATTATCACTGATGCTGTTTATCTCTGCTCCATGAATAATGATCTCACTATTGCTTTCTGTTACTTTAGATTTTGTATTTTGCTGTAACAGTGTAGTCCACGATTTCTTAACATCTTTTGCATTTGCCTGAGGTATCTCAACAATGAAGGCAGGTTGATCACCTTTAGACATTGTAACATCTTTTTCACTAATGACAATTGGATTTTGGGCTGAAACCTGAAAACAAAGTACAATCCCGGCAAGTACGGAGAAAACAAAAAATTGTATTTTCATGATAAATAATTTAGGTATTAATAGATATTTAATTAACGATCTTTAAAGAAATTTACTGTAATATTACAAAATTTATTTCATATTTCTCAAAAAACGCAACGATTCTATTCGTATAGCCTTAAGATTAGTAATATAACCACATTGTTAGTATACGTAAAGGATAGCAACCACGACAGGTATAAACCCCTTAAGTTCTACTCTTTATATTTTTAGAATTCTCCCCATCAAGCTCTCAACAGCTTTCTGCAAAACATTCATCTCCTTTTCTATTTCCGAATATTTAATTATTATACCAATGTGGAAAATTATTCAATAAAAAGATTT
>JALVBA010000083.1 GCA_027010905.1 Marinilabiliaceae bacterium | reverse complement strand
ATCTAACTTAGCAGCCTTAAAAAATTATAAATGATAAACTATCTATCTGTTGAGAATATGACTCATTACTGGGGTGAAGTACCCCTGTTCAGGAGTGTCTCATTCGGGCTGTCTGAGGGACAGAAAATTGCCCTTATAGCCCGCAACGGAGCCGGAAAAACAACACTGCTAAATATTATCGGAGAGTTAATACCTCCCACCGAAGGGAATATTACCTACAGAAAAAACATCAAAATAGGTTACCTTCCACAAGACCCTGAACTAAACGCTAACAATACAATTATTGAAGAAGTTTTCAATAACGACTCGGAGATTGTTCAAACAATTACAGCCTATGAGAAAGCAATAGAGACAGGTGATCAAAAAAACATTGGAGCTATCATTGATAAGATGGATCATATTAATGCCTGGGATTATGAGCAGCGTATTAAACAGATACTTTTTGAGCTTAAGATAACTGATCTGGAACAACCCATCTCTCAGCTTTCAGGTGGTCAGCAGAAACGTGTTGCCATGGCCTCTGTTTTGATTAATGAGCCGGAGCTTCTTATTCTTGACGAACCAACAAACCACCTCGACCTCGACATGGTTGAGTGGCTTGAGTTATACCTATCAAAAGCTAAAGCCACACTTCTGATGGTTACTCACGATCGCTACTTTCTCGATAGGGTTTGTAACGAGATTTATGAAATTGATGACAAATCGCTCTTTCAGTACAAGGGTAACTACTCATACTTTCTGCAAAAGCGGCAAGAGCGAATAGAGCAGTCGGTTGCAGAGGTGGAGAAAGCACAAAACCTACTAAAAAAAGAGCAGGACTGGATGAATCGTATGCCCAAAGCAAGGGGAGGAAAGGCTAAATACCGAGTCGATAGTTTTTATGATTTGAAAGAGAAGGCAAATAAAAATCTGTCGTCGCAGGAGCTGGTTATAAATGTGAAGGCAGCCCGGCTGGGAAAGAAGATTATCAACCTTCACAACATATCTAAAAGATATGACGATAAAAACCTGATTTACAATTTCAGTTATAAATTCATTCCATTCGATAAAATTGGGATAATAGGTAAAAACGGTACCGGCAAAACAACTTTTCTCAATATCATTACCAAACAACTACAACCTGACAGTGGCGAAGTTGAAACCGGAGTGACTGTGGTTACAGGGTATTTCAGGCAAGAGGGAATACAGCTTAACGATGATATGAAAGTAATTGAGGTGATCTCTAACATAGCCGAACACATCTCTTTGGGTGGTAGCAACAACATGTCGGCAGCTTCGTTTCTGAGGTACTTTCTTTTCCCCAATGATATGCATCACGTTCTGGTAAGGACTCTTAGCGGTGGTGAGAGAAAAAGGCTATACCTGATGACCATCCTGATGAAAAACCCAAATTTTCTAATTCTGGATGAGCCAACCAATGATTTGGACATTTTCACATTAAATGTACTTGAAGATTACCTTGTGAATTTTAAGGGAAGTGTTATTGTGGTTTCTCACGACAGGTATTTCATGGATAAGGTAGCTGACCATCTTTTCATCTTTGACGGAGAGGGGCATATAAAAAACTTCCCCGGAAACTACACCGATTATTATTACGAGCAGAAAGCAAATCAAAAAATATCAACGAAAGAGAAGAGAGCCTCACAAGCAGAAAAGCCGCAAGCAAAAAGAGAGAGCCGTAAACCTCAAAAACTCTCCTACAAGGAGAAGATAGAGCTTGAAAATATAGAAGCAGACATTGAGAGACTCGAAACACAAAAGGGATCTCTTGAAAAAGAGATTAACTCAGGTCAACTATCTACCGAAACTCTTATCTCAAAATCAGAGGAGCTAAGTACTCTTCTAACAACTCTTGAAGATAAAGAGAACAGATGGCTCGAATTAAAAGATATTGAAGATTTATAATTGAATGAAAAAAAGATATATTTGTAATAACAAATAGTATTTAAATATGGGAGTTCAGACTTCTACATTTTTATTAATCAGACCGATGATTGCAGTAAACGTCCTACCTTTGGGTGTATCTATAATCCACAATATTGCGTTAGTAATATTTTTATTATTACTTACTTATATCCTATTGTTGATAGTACGTATAAAGATAAAGAACAGAAAGTTACAGCAGGAACTTGATATACGTAAGGACATCGAAATATTATTTAGAAAATCAGAAGAGGAGAAAACTCTGATACTTAACAATATTAACGAAACAATACTTTTTGTAGATAATGAGCATACAGTACTTTGGGCTAATCAATCAAATCAAATGAATGTTGAAACTGATGTGAGTTCAATTATTGGCAAGAAATGTCATAAAGTTTTTTTCAACTCTAAAGAGGTATGCAAGTTTTGTACTTATCCCACTACAACTGAAACAATATACAACGAACACTTTGTTCCTGATAAAAATGTATACCTTGGATGCCATATTACCCCAGTCTTTAACGAAAATGGCAGCCGTAAAGGTTTTGTGAAAGCAGTTGTTGATATTACTGATAAGAAACAGACCGAAAAGGCATTGCTAAAAGCAAAGAAAAAGGCTGAAGAGTCGGAGAAATTAAAATCAGCTTTCCTGGCAAATATGTCACATGAAATCAGAACTCCAATGAACGCAATTATTGGATTCTCAGAGTTACTGAATGATTCTGACATATCTGAAGCTGAGCGTAAAGATTACATTAGCATTATTCAGTCAAACGGAAATCAACTACTGAAACTCATCTCTGACATCTTAACCTCTTCACAATTAGAGAGTAACCAACTAAAGATATTCAAAAAGGAGTTTGACTTGATTGAATTACTTAATGGTGTTCTCACACAGTTTATCGAAGAGAGGAAGAGATTAGACAAAGAGCATATAGATTTCATCTTCGATAATCAAACTAAAAACGGGTTAATAATAATATACAGTGACCCCGAGAGATTGAAACAGGTTATCTACAATCTTATGACCAATGCCCTTAAATTTACTACAAAAGGCAGTATCACATTAGGGGTAGAGATGAAGAAGAGCAAAATAAGGATATCTGTTGCTGACACCGGATGTGGAATTCATCCAGAGAAGCTAAAGAAAATATTTCATCGTTTCTCTCAAGCTGATGATACATCAACCAAAAAAATTGAAGGTGCCGGGCTCGGGCTAACAATATCAAAAGAGATTGTATCTCTTCTTGGAGGTAAATTAAATGTAAAATCTGAAATGGGCAGAGGGTCTCAGTTTTGGATAGACTTTCCGGTTAAAACTACTAAATTGAAGTAATTGCCCCGATTTTCATATCATTTAGGATAAAAATCATCCTGTACATTTTTGATTTAAAATATTTTTTCTACTTTTGTTCACGAATAACATAGCAAGTAATGTATGGCACGCAACTATTTTTATAGCTTTTATTTTTACTTTTTTTGGTTTAATGCACAAAAAAGAGG
>JALVBA010000082.1 GCA_027010905.1 Marinilabiliaceae bacterium | reverse complement strand
ATCAAGCATCAGAAAAAGCACAAGCTTAGGTTGTACCGACGGAATATGTTTAGGTGCTGCCTGCGTTTTTAACAATATAAAAATAAAAAGCAGGGATAATATAGATGTCCTTATCATGATTGTTTCTCTTTGAAGTCGCAAATATAACAATCACTATTGTAATTTATGAACCAACGGTGAAATTTAGAGGAAATAAGGTTTAATTATCTAAAGAGATATCAGAATGGGCGTATGACACAACATTAACATCTTCAATGTAGATTATTCCTCCGGAGCCGGATTTCTTAAGTAGTCTTGCAGCAATCTCTGAGAAATCAGTGATACGTTCTTCCCGGTCAACCATCTCAATAATAACCGGTCTCTCATCAGATATTGAGAATACCTTGACATGACTTACCAGACTGTCTGCCCCGTAGGAGATTAACCCCTTACAAACAGTTGCTCCGGCTATCTTATATTTCTTGGCAGCAAAAAGAATGGCCTCGTACAGAGGTCGCCGATAGACCATATCTCTCTCCCCGATAATTATTTTGAGCTTCTTATTATCTCCCTCTATAATCATTGCTTTATGGTTTAGGTTAAGCACTATTGCTCAAATTACGGATAAACAAGCACAAAATCAATAGGTTCTATATCAAACATAGTGGTTATATCTAAATAATCCTTACTTTTTTGTCTACAAAAACGAACATTTAACTTTACCAAACTTTTACTTGTATGTTTTCCAAATATTACTAATTTTGACATAGTCATTATTACCCATATTATTAATTCAAAAATTTCATTACATGAAAGTTTATAAAGCAAATGAAATTAAAAACATAGCACTTTTAGGCGGTGCCGGCTCGGGGAAAACCACCCTTGCCGAGTGCATGCTTTATGAGGGTGGTGTTATTAATCGAAGGGGTGAAGTTGAAAGCCACAGTACCGTATCTGACTATCACCCCGTAGAACACGAGTATGGTTATTCAGTGTTTTCTTCGGTTCTCTATACCGAATGGCTGGGAAAGAAGATTAATTTTATCGACTGTCCCGGCTCTGATGATTTTATTAACGGTACCATCACCTCGTTAAATGTTACTGACACAGCATTAGTTGTTGTTAACTCCACACAAGGTGTTGAGGTAGGAACTGAAAATCAGTTCAGATATACCGAACAGTACAACAAGCCTGTTATTTTTGTTATCAACCATCTGGATCATGAAAAATCCAATTTTGAGCAATCAATAGAGTCAATGACCGAAGCATTCGGGAAGAAAGTTGTAATAGTTCAGTATCCTATTAATGCAGGACTTGAGTTCAATGCTTTGGTTGATGTCCTGAAAATGAAGATGTACAAGTGGAAATCCGATGGAGGCAAGCCTGAAATACTTGACATCCCTGCTGACCAGAAAGAGAGAGCAGAGGAGCTACACAACATCCTTGTTGAGTCAGCTGCCGAGAATGATGAAACCCTGATGGAGCTATTCTTCGAAGAAGAAACTCTTAATGAAGATCAAATGCGACAAGGAATAAATAAAGGGCTAATTGCCCGTGATTTGTTTCCCGTTTTTTGTATTGCTGCTAAAAAAGATATGGGTGTACGACGATTAATGGAATTTGTGGGAAATATTGTTCCTTTTGTTTCGGATATACGCTCACCAAAAACTCAGGATGGAAAAGATGTTAAGTGTGACCCTTCAGGACCTTCATCAATATTTGTATTTAAAACCAGTATCGAACCACACCTTGGAGAGGTATCATTCTTCAAAGTTATCTCAGGAAGCGTAAAAGAGAGTGACGATCTGTATAACATAAATAAGAATGCCAAAGAGCGACTATCACAACTCTATTGTGTAGCTGGAAATACACGTACAAAGGTGTCTGAGTTGGTTGCCGGAGATATTGGGGCAACAGTTAAGCTGAAAGAGACACGTACAAACCACACCCTTAATGAGAAAGGGTGCAACTATCTGTACGAACCTATATCGTATCCGAATCCAAAATATCGTACTGCAATAGAAGCATTGAATGAGGCTGACGATGAGAAATTAGGTGAAGTGATGCAAAGGATGCATGAGGAAGACCCGACCCTGATGATAGAGTATTCAAAAGAGTTAAAGCAGGTTCTTGTTCATGGCCAGGGCGAATTCCACCTTAACACCATGAAATGGCGCCTGGAGAATAACGATAAGATTCTGGTTAAGTTTCTTGACCCTAAAATTCCGTACCGCGAAACTATCACCAAATTGGCAAGGGCAGATTACAGACACAAAAAACAGTCGGGTGGTTCCGGACAATTTGGGGAGGTGCACATGGTAATTGAGCCATACAAAGAAGGTATGCCTTCGCCTACTTTTTATAAAGTTGACGGACATGAGTTTAAAGTAAATGTCCGCCACACTGATGAAGTAAAACTTGAGTGGGGTGGCAAACTGGTGTATAACAACTGTATTGTTGGTGGATCTATCGACAACCGTTTTATGCCTGCTATTCTGAAAGGTATAATGGAACGTATGGAAGAGGGGCCACTCACAGGCTCTTATGCCCGCGATATCATGGTGAGTGTGTACGACGGAAAGATGCACCCTGTTGATTCAAATGAGATATCCTTTAAACTGGCCGGACGAAATGCTTTCAGTACTGCATTTAAAAATGCTGCTCCTAAGATTCTTGAGCCAATTTATGACGTCGAGGTAAAAGTACCAAGCGACAGAATGGGTGATGTTATGGGTGACCTGCAGGGGCGTCGTGCTATCATTGAAGGAATGTCGAGTGAAAAAGGGTTTGAAGTGATAAAAGCGAAAGTACCTTTGAAGGAGATGAATAAATATTCAACTTCGTTGAGTAGTATTACCGGCGGTCGTGCTTTCTACACAATGAAATTTGCCAAGTATGACAAAGTTCCACCGGAAATCCAGGTTCAACTATTGAAAGACTACGAGAAAGAGCAGGAGAAAGATTAATAGATTCTCTTTTCGAAATAGAGAGAGTGCGGTAAACATTGTGTTTATCGCTCTCTGTTTTTTTTGATAGTTGGTCAAACGTGAAAAAGTCATTCTCGTATTTAACATGTTGATTTACAAAATGTATTTATTGAAGACTTCTTATTTTACATATTGATTATTTGCAAGGCTATTAAAAAGTTAGCTAAAAGCATAGCAAATAATGATTTAAAAAGTCAACATCTTAAATCGGCCTCTTTACAGTAGTGCTTGGAATGCTTTTGAAAATTTAGGGAGATTGAGAAGCTCCGAGGAACGAGGAGATCCTTTAGATTTGTATTGAATTAATTGTTAAGTTTAAAACCAACCGATAAGAGTAAAAGTGAACTATGAGGAGATCTAATCTTTAAGGATTTTTGAGCGAATAAGTCTTTTACTCTTTCGTTGAAAAGCACCAATTAGAATTTTAAGTTTTCAGGCTTATTAAAGGATTTAGTATTCTTCAACAACTC
>JALVBA010000081.1 GCA_027010905.1 Marinilabiliaceae bacterium | reverse complement strand
ATTTTATTCAACAGATTATACAGTTTATCCAAAATTAAGTTCATAACGTGGTCACAAATGCCTATCTTTATGTTTTAAAATTCGCTTGCGGATTTAAGGTATTGATAAAAAATCCGGCAAAGCTTCTATTATTTCCCCTGCTTTTTATAATAACTTATACGGGAAAAACTATTGGTACTATCCCTTTACTGTTTTTAATTAAGGTAAAAAAACAGAAAGCACCTTCGGTAAAGAGCAGTTCTAAAATTGCAATTTTGGCGGTCAAAAGTTATTCAATATTTTACCGCTAAGTTCGCAAGAAATTTCGCGAGGTTCGCAAAGAAAATTTATAGCTATTTCTTAAAAAGCCCCTTACTTCACTTTACCTCAATAACCTTATCTGCATTATCAACAATGGTTTTCACCATCTCCTGCCATCTAACTGGAAACGTTCGTCTGCTCTCCTCTGTTGCCTCCGGTCCTATTGCTGACATGAGAATATTCCCGGGGATTACAACCTTTCCGGGGGTGTAGCTAACCTCAACACTCATACCGGTGTCAGTACGTGTGAAGCGTACATCGGATTGAATATCTGCCCCAAAGAAGAGAAGCCCCCGACGATTATATTTCCCCTGGATTCCCATAAATCCGGTATCTACAGTAGCACCGGTAATATTCATAAACACTTGAGCCATAACACCTGTATTGTCAGCCAATGTCCCGCGAAGTTCCACTTTTATCTCTCCCCGCTTCGGCAGTTCACTCCCGAACAATCTCTTCAGCCCCATCAATGCCATCAGGTACGACCCACTTGTAACACCACAACTGTGCCCTGACATCTTCACTATCTCAAGATAGGAGATGTCAATAATCCCATCTTCTGTTGAACCCAGAAAATCACTCAACTCATCTTTCAAAACAACATGTTCAATCTCATCAAAAAACTTCGGATAACCCATCTTTTCTATTTTAATTTTGCTTATTCTCTACAATGCTTTGAACACTTTGATTACCTATAATGTTTTCATAAATTCATTTAAGTTATCGTAATTACCAGCCTATTCTTTTCTGAACTGATACTCATTTAACCGCATTATCTATTTTTTACAACTTTTAATGTAAGGTATCTGTTACATTAACGACTAATTTCTTAAAATAGCCAAAATGGATAACAAAATTAGAATTAGTACATCTGTAAACGGCCCTCTGGTTGTTAAAAATTTGAAACAACTAACCGAGGCAAACGGGAATCTCTTTCCTCTAAAAAAAGCAACTGTTGCTCTCTGTCGCTGTGGTGAATCGAAGAACAAACCCTTTTGCGATGGCACACACGGTCAGATTGGCTGGAAGAGTGAGAAGTTGGAGGGTCGTCAGCCCCGACGTGTAGACAGTTATGTTGGTAAAAAAATCACTATTCACGATGACCGTGGAATATGTTCTCATGCCGGTTTCTGCACCAATGATCTGCCAAAAGTTTTCCGTATGGCCACCGAACCATGGATAGATGCCGATGCCGAAACGGTTGAAAAAATTATTAACACAATAAAAAAATGCCCATCAGGAGCGTTGAGTTACTCCATTGACGGAAAACTGTACAACTCTTTTTCTGAGCAGGCGGAAGTTCAGATTACAGAGGATGGCCCCTATTTTGTTAAAGGAAATATTGAGCTGAAAGATACCGACCATCCTGAATCAAAAGAGCACTTTGCCCTCTGTCGATGCGGAAAATCTAGAAACAAGCCATTTTGCGATGGACAACATTGGTATCACAAATTCAGGGATGAAGGAAAAGTAACGCCTATCGGATTAAATTCAAACGAGAAGGTGGCAACCATCCAGAAACTGGCAGAGACAGGAAAAAGCGAAAACTCTGCAATGAGTACCATGAAAGAGTTTCCCACACTTGACAGTTTGGTTTTCAGAGGTGCGCAACTGCACAAGATGCCACTCAACGAAGATGTGGAGGTAAACACAAAAACAGTTATTGGAAAGAGTACCCGGCAACCGATGGAGTTGGAGATGCCTTTTTATGTTTCACACATGTCGTTTGGGGCACTGTCGTGCGAGGCAAAAATTGCATTGGCAAAGGGTGCCACAAAGGTTGGTACAGCCATGTGCTCAGGTGAAGGAGGCATGTTACCTGACGAGCGAAAGGCATCTGCAAAATATATTTATGAATTGGGCACGGCTGCCCTTTCACATGTCGATAGTGTAATAAAACAGGCTGATGCGGTGGAGTTGAAGATTGGTCAGGGGGTAAAGCCCGGCTTGGGCGGACACTTGCCCGGAGATAAGGTAACTGCCGAAATAGCCAAAATAAGAAACCTTAAACCCGGAGAGCCATCCGTGTCTCCCGGCAGACTTTCGGGCGTTAACAACCTTAAAGAGCTGAAAGAAAAGGTTGCTCACATAAAAGAGATTACTAACGGAAAACCTGTTGGGATAAAGTTTGCATCGGGACACATTGAAGAGGATATTGAATTTGCTCTTCAGGCAAATCCCGATTTTATTACTATCGACTGCCGGGGAGGTGCAACAGGTTCATCACCAAAATTCCTGAAAGATAGTGTGGGTATTCCCGCAATATTTGTAATTCGCCGGGCAAGGAGATATCTCGACAAGGTTAACAGTGAGGTTACACTCTGCATTACCGGAGGATTCAGAGATAGCTCCGATATTGCAAAAGCCATCGCTTTGGGGGCTGATGCCGTGGCTCTGGCAACAGCTTCGATGATTGCCATCGGCTGTATTCAGGCTAAAGTGTGTCACACCGGCACATGCCCTGTTGGTATTGCAACGCAAAATGAGCAGTTGCGGGAGCTTTTTGATGAGGATACCTCAATAACAAAATTTGAGAATTTCTACAGAGGAACAAACAACGAACTGAGAGTTTTTGCCCGTACTAACGGAGTAGACGATATTCACAAACTTGATGTCTCCGATGTTGTTACCGATAGCAGTATCGTTGCCGAATTCACCGATATCGATCATATCTAATACATGCAGAGATTAAAAACTAATATATATGAACTTTACTAACAAGAGTACCAAAGAAGTAGCTGAATTACTTAAACACAGTAACACAAAAATCATCGATGTTCGCCCGGTAGACGCTTACAATGGCTGGAAGTGTGAAGGTGAAGCTCGTGGAGGACACATTAAAGGAGCAAAATCGCTACCCATAAAATGGACAAAATATATGGATTGGATAGAGGTTGTTCGTTCAAAACAGATAATGCCAGAAGATGAGATTATAATTTACGGATACGACTCCGAACAGAGCGAAAAGGTGGCTAGCCTCTTTGCGAAGGCAGGGTATGGAAATGTTTCTCTCTACAACAGTTTTGTTGATGAGTGGGCGGCAAACCCCGATCTACCAATGGAGTATCTTGAGAGGTATAAAAACCTCGTCTCTGCAAAGTGGGTAGACAAACTTATCTCAGGTAAAAAGCCTGCTGAATACAATAA
>JALVBA010000080.1 GCA_027010905.1 Marinilabiliaceae bacterium | reverse complement strand
CATTACTATATTTATTGATTATCGTTCATTCAACATCCAAAGATAAAAGATAGGAAATAAATATAATGTAAAAAATCAGTAATAATAGAATATTTCTACACAAAAGAATATTTACTTTGTTTTCTACAACCATTTTGACTAATTTGAGCTTTCATAATCTCACATGCGGATTGCCAAGTGAGATATTTGAACCTCTGGTATTTAGAATTAATTTACATTTAGTAAAACCTATTAATATTAAAAAAATGAAAAGTTTAAAAGGAACACAAACAGAACAAAACCTGCTAAAGTCATTTGCAGGTGAATCACAAGCCAGAATGCGCTATGACTATTTTTCTAAACAGGCAAAAAAAGATGGCTTGGAGCAGATCTCAGCAATCTTTGCCGAAACAGCCCTAAATGAAAAAGAGCATGCAAAACGTTTTTTTAAGTTTCTCGAAGGAGGTGCTTTAGAGATTACTGCCGCCTATCCTGCCGGTAAGATTGGAACAACATTAGAAAACCTTCAGGCATCTGCCGATGGCGAAAATGAAGAGTGGACTGAGCTATATCCTGAATTTGCCCGCATTGCCGAGGAGGAGGGATTTAAAGAGGTTGCAGTAGCTTTTAAGATGATTGCAAAGGTTGAGAAGGCTCACGAAGAGCGTTACAGAACACTTCACAACAATCTTGAAGAGGGTAAAGTATTCAAACGAAATGGAAAGATAATATGGAAATGCCGTAATTGTGGCTACATCTACGAAAGTGAGAATGCACCAAAAATATGCCCTGCTTGTCTGCACCCTCAGTCCTATTTCGAGATTAAAGAGAGTAATTATTAAAAGTTATAGGGTTATAGGGTTTGTTGGAGGGCTGTGTAGTTATTGACCAAATCTATAAAGGGCTAAGTTTCCGGATTCAGCTTTTTTAGCCCTTTTTTCTGTCTGAGTCAGACATTAGGATAATTGTCAAGACAACGAACAAACCCTGAACTATAAACGTGATTTTCAAATAAATTGAGATTGTCGATAAAGGAGGGAAATGTAATGTCTTTACTTCCTTTTGTTTGTCAGAATTTTTGGTCGGTACTGGATAAACTCACCCCTGCCCTTTCGGAACTGAAACGGTATGACAAGTTTATTTTCCTCTATTCTGAGTTTACTTTTCATCCTAAAAAAAGCATCTTTATAATGTGGCAAGTTGAATTTCTTATTAAAAAGAGTTATTTTGTTGCATTATTAATATTTATATAAACAAGTTATGAAGTATGATGGAATTTTAGTAGTGGCAGACAAAGATTACGGTTTTGTGTTAGAACACGGAGTCAATATTTTAATGGTAATTGTTCTACTGCTTATTGGTTTTTGGATTATAAAAAAAATACTTGGAAGAGTAAGAAAAGTTATGCTTTCATCAAAATTGGATGATACGTTAATATCTTTTCTCTCGAGTCTTTTTTCAATCTCTCTCAAGGCACTATTGCTCATTACGGCAATCTCATATTTGGGCGTTCCGATGACTTCATTTGTAGCACTGCTTGGAGCTGCCGGTCTAGCAATAGGTATGGCACTCTCAGGTACATTACAGAATTTTGCGGGAGGAGTAATCCTCTTAATTCTTAAACCATTTAAGATTGGTGATTTTATAGAGGCTCAGGGGTATATGGGAGTAGTTAATAATATTCAGATATTTAATACAATAATTATAACTATCGATAATAAACGGGTTATAATTCCCAATGGAGGATTGTCAACGGGTGCAATGGTAAACTATTCGTCTGAAAAGACTCGTCGCGTAGACCTTGTTTTTGGTATCGGATATACCGACGATATTGACAAGGCAAAAGAGGCTATTACTAATGTAATAAACAGACACAAGGCTGCTCTGAGCACTCCTGAGCCATTCATTGGGGTTATTGAACTTGCCGACAGCTCAGTGAATTTGGTAACGCGTGTATGGGTTAATGAACCGGATTACTGGGATATGTTTTTCTACATGCAGGAGTATGTGAAGAAGGAGTTTGATAAGCAAGGTATTTCAATACCTTTCCCTCAACACGATGTTCACATGATTAAAGAGTAACATTAAATCTTTTATGGTTAATTTGTGTTAATGTTAACCTTAGTGATAAAGATTATATTTACTTTTGAGTTTTAGAATGAGGATAGATATTTCTAAATACAACAGACTGAATTTTGCTGACAATATGTTAGTTATTAATATTTTTATAAAAGACCTGATTTAATATATCAGGTCTTTTTTTTGTTTTAAAAAATAAAATTTAAAAGGATGAAAGGTAAAAGTTTAGTTTCTATTTCGGATTTCTCAAAGGAGGAGATTCTTGAAATTGTGAAGTTGGCTGCTGATTTTGAAGCCAATCCCAGTCAATCACTGCTCAAGGGTAAGGTTGTTTCAAGTCTGTTTTTTGAACCTTCAACACGTACAAGGCTGAGCTTTGAAACGGCAATAAACAGACTCTCGGGTAGTGTAGTTGGCTTTACCGATTCGTCATCTTCATCAACTACCAAAGGTGAAACACTAAAGGACACAATCAAAATGGTTAGCAACTATTCTGATTTGATAGTTATGCGACACCCGTTAGAAGGCTCCGCCAGATATGCCGCCGAGCAGTCAGATGTACCGGTAATAAATGCCGGCGACGGTGCTAACCAACACCCTACACAAACACTACTCGACATCTATTCGATATATAAAACACAGGGAACATTGGAAGATTTGAACATCTTTCTTGTGGGTGATCTGAAGTACGGACGTACGGTACACAGTCTGCTTATGGCTATGTCGATGTTTAACCCTATATTTAACTTCATTGCTCCCGAAGAACTTAAGATTCCTGATGAGTATAAATTGTTTCTTGACTCAAAAGGAATACGCTACTTTGAGCATAGCGAGTTTACTGATATTATTTCTGAAGCTGACATCCTGTACATGACACGTGTTCAACGTGAACGTTTTTCCGATCCTATTGAGTACGAAAAGGTGAAGAATGTTTATGTTTTGCGTAATTCGATGCTCGATAACACAAAAGACAATTTACGTATTCTCCATCCACTCCCACGGGTAAATGAGATTCATACTGATGTGGACGACAACCCTAAAGCCTATTATTTTACACAGGCACAAAACGGAGTCTACACACGAATGGCTATTATGGCTGCAATTTTGGGTTTAAAATAGATTAAAACAGAAGTGATGAGTAAAAGAAAATTAAAAGTTAGCGCAATAAAGAACGGTACTGTAATTGACCATATACCTGCCAATTATCTTTTTAAAGTAATATCAATTTTGGGTCTGGACAAGATTCCAAACCAGATAACTTTTGGAAATAATCTGGAGAGTCATAAGCTGATTCATAAGGCAATTATTAAAGTCTCCGATAAATTTTTCGAAGATAAAGAGATAAATAAGATAGCCCTGATTGCACCGGCTGCCAAGCTAAATATTATTCGCGACTATGAGGTAGTTGAAAAGAAGGTTGTAAATGTGCTTGAGGAGGTGATTGGAATTGTTAAGTGTTTTAACCCTATGTGCATCACAAACAATGAGCAGATTACAACCAAATTCACCGTAGTATCGAAAAAGGAGATTGCTCTGAAATGCCACTATTGCGAAAAAATAACAAGCGAAGAGCATCTGACAATTATTTAAGTTTTGGATGTGGTGATGTGAACCATATAACCAAATAACCATTTAACCATATAACTTATGCCGAAAATAAGCTGGAAACCAGGAAATATGCTTTACCCTCTACCTGCTGCTTTGGTAAGTATTGGTAACAATCCGGAGAATTATAATATAATCACAATTGCATGGACAGGCACAATATGTTCCGATCCTCCAATGCTCTATATCTCAGTAAGACCTGGCAGGCACTCCTATCAGACACTTAAAGACACAGGTGAATTTGTGATTAACCTCTCTACTAAAGAGCTAGCTTTTGCCACTGACTGGTGTGGAGTTCGATCAGGCAGAAAGTACAATAAGTTTGATGAGATGAACCTTTCTCCCGGAAAATCCGTAAAGGTAAAAGCACCCACTATTGAAGAGTCTCCCGTTAGTATCGAGTGTAAGGTTACAGAGGTGAAAAAATTGGGAACTCACGATATGTTCATTGCCGAAGTTGTTAATGTGCAGGTTGACGACAGATTTATGAATGACAAAACGGGTGCTTTTGAATTACAAAAATCAGACTTAATTGCCTATTCGCACGGTAATTATTTTGAAATTGGGAAAAAAATAGGCAAGTTTGGATTCTCAGTTGAGAAAAAAAAGAACAAGAAGAGACGTAAATAGGGGTTAACTGATTACTTATAATTAAATAAAAAATTATGGATCGAATAAGAATGACATGGTTAGGAGAGTTTAAAAGCGTAATATTTCTTGCGCTGGGCATAATCGCTGTTTTCAGAATACCAAACATGATGCCATTTCTGACATTTCTTTTTATCGTTCTATTTGGAATGATTGTGCTATTCAGGTTAGGGGAAGTATATCTTCTGAAAAAGAAAGAGAATAAGAGTGGTAACCTTATTGCCGCCGCAGTAAATTTGACTTTCGTTATCTGGAGTGTTTATGAAATGATGCAATATTCAAATGAGTCATCACGGCAATTTGCTGATAATGTCTTTATTATTATCTCCACATGGATAGCACTGCTGGTTATTTGGGGTATAATTGAGGGGATAAAATTATTAGTTCAGAAAAATATTGTTGGAAATCTTATTCTCTCCGAAGCAATTCTCTCTACTCTCCTATGGTTTTTTTTCTACAGGGTTACTTTAACTATACAGGAAGATGAGCCAAGCGAAAGAGTGCTTATTAATTTTGGGATATTCTGTATCTCACTAGCTGTAATCTCTTTTTTACATTCGAGAGTAGTGAAGTATCTGGTAAAGAAACAGGAAGTTGCTTCATAAAACGTTAGGTATTACTACCTTAATATGTTGATTTTTTTAAATCATTATTGCAAGGGGCTTTTAGTTAACTTCTTAATAACCTTGCAAATAATCAACATGTAAAATAAGAAGTTTTCAATAAATACATCTTGTAAATCAACAAGTTAAATACTAAAATGACCTTTTTTTACGATCGACTATTTAGGTGCAGAGCACCGCAAACATTTGTAGAAAGTAGATATTCACCTAAAAAGGTGCAGAGCACCGAGACACTAACTTGTAAATTTTAATTCTTTCATAACATCCACGAAATTCGCAGTAGAACCTTATTTCAAGGTGGCAGTATTATCACCTTACTATTTTATCGAAGTGTATTCATAGATCAACAACCATTCTGAATATACCTAGTTCTACCACGTTTTACTCTTCCGCTTTAGCACTTTTCATATGCAATATCCGGTCAATACTAAATTTACCTGCTCCGTGTGAGAACAACAAAAACAGCATAAGCAGGTAGTACAAAGGTATCTCAAACCCATTTGCTGAGGCTTCGAAACCATTACCAATATGCACTGTAACTATTGCCACAACCATCGTTACCATTGCCGGTAAGCTAATAAACCTGACCATGAATCCCAAAGGTAACAGTATTACTACAGCCATTTCAGTTGACGCAGCAAGGTAGGCGTTAAGTGTTGGGAATGGTATTCCCATCGAGCCAAACCAGTCTGCAATATCACTCATATTTCTCCATTTCATCATCGCAGGACCAAAAAATCCGTATGCCAGAACTAACCGTATTGCCAGAAGAGCATAATCCTCGGTAAAGGCGCCTATCTTCTCTACTTTTTTACAAAGTGTTTTCATGATTATATTTTTTTGATTTGTTAAGGACAAAGCATACCCCACCCATGAGGATTTATTGTCCGTACTATTATTTTTAAGATTATTTGTTTGAATATCCCAGGATAACTGTTTTTGCAGCCAGACTTTCGATAAATGGTTTTAGGTTAGCTAACAGAGTGGCTTCATCATCAATCCCAAAAGCTGTATTTATCAATGGTATCAGGTCACTTACCGACATGGGATTATCTGTTAGCTGCTCAATAATGAATACGTACAGTTGCGATAGTTGCATAAAATGTACAGCGTTGGTTTCCTGATTACGGTATATTAACAGGTACCAGTTTCCTCTGTTTTTTGAAGCCTCGCCGGCATGATGATTATGTACAGGATAGGTAAGTTGTATCAATCTGAAGTGAGGGTTTAAAATTAGCTTGTCACTTAACAGGTCTCCGTCTGCCTTATACTCCGGCACTGAGATATCAGGTGTTGTGTGTACCTCTATCTCTATCCACTCAATAAACAGAAGATCGTTTAATGCCTCTTTCTTAAACCGATTAGCGTAATTGTTATTCTTCACGTAGGAGTAAAACTCTGAAGGCAGTTTCCACACCTGAGGTGTTTGTGCCGAATGGTTTGCAAGAAAATCTGAGACTAACATGTCCCACTCGTCTCTGCTTAACCACTCCTTAGTTATGGGGAATGCCGTTGACATAGTGTCGTCAACAATATTATAAATCAGTCTGCGGTAATTATGCAACCTGTTTTTAGTTACTCCGGGTATATCCTCTTCAATACCACTCTTGCAATATCTTGCAACTCTGTTCTGAATATCTATGGTTTCGTTTAAAAGCATTTTACTCCCTCCCAATGTTTAGTGGTTATCTCCTTTAATCTGCTCATCTCAGTTATTAGCTCGTTGGTTTCAGGAATATTAAAGTCACGCTCAAGCAGTACCGGCACCGGATTTATTTTTGACACTGTGTAATCAAACAGATCGTACACAGGGTCAATAATTGCCTGGCCGTGAGTATCGATAATTAAATCATCTGACACCTTGGTATGGCCTGCCATGTGCAGGTAGGCAATCTTGTCAAGTGGCATGGAATCAATAAAAGCTTTGGTATCGTAGTTATGGTTAAAAGCATTTACGTAAACGTTATTCACATCCAACAGCATCTTACATCCTGATTCGTTCACGATATTGGTAATAAACTCCTCCTCGCTCATCTCGGCAGCCACAGGCGTGTAGTACGAAACATTTTCAATAACCAGAGGTCTTTCCAGAAAATCCTGAACCTTTTTAATGCGATTTACCACATGCTTTACTGCATCTTCACGAAACGGAATTGGGAGCAGATCGAACAGGTGAGCGTTTTCTGCCTTAGTGTACGAAAGGTGCTCCGAATATATTTCGATATTGTACTGATCCAGAAACTTCTTCAGCTTCTTTAAAAAAACCATATCCAAATCCTCTGCACTGCCTATCGAAAGGGATAAACCGTGGCAGATAGCCGGATACTTCTCAGTAACCTTATCAAGAATCTTCTTCCAGTATCCACCCATATCCACCCAGTTTTCGGGTGCAAACTCAACAAAGTCGGGTGAGAAATTACTGTTGTCAATAAATTCATCAGCAAAATCTTTTCTGAATCCTATGCCTATACTATTGGTTTTCATGATTAACCCCTCTCGTATTCCGCCACCGGCGGAAAGTTTAAATAAATTGTAATTAGTTTTTCAAGTATCATTTATGGAATAAAACCAACGAAGCAGCTAAGAGCTACTCCGTTGGCAGTAACCAATTCAGCTTCTACTTTTTCTCGCCGCACTTACCTTCTCCACATTTAGCCTCTTTGGTTTTTCCTTTCTCGGCACTCTTTTCAGTTTTAGCTTTACTTTTTGTTGCTTTCTTCTCAGTACCCTTCTTTTTTGTCTCCTTCTTCTTATCTCCCTCTTTCTCTCCACATTTTCCTTCGCCACACTTACCTTCTCCGCATTTGGCTTCAAACACATAGTTCTCACCTGCAAGGTTAATAGCATCAGTTGGAGATACATATTTTTCAATAAGATTACCCCGCAATTGCGATCCTGAACCCAGGTCTTCGTAACTGAATAGGTTATCAGCATTGGCTGCAAATGGCATTGCACCTGCTATCATTCCACTAAGTACTACACTCTTCAACAATCCGTTTTTGTTCTCTCTTTTAGTTTTCATCTTTTTGTAATTTAAATGATTAATTATTATTGTCTATCTATTTTCAATGTCTCTTCAGACTAAATTCATTTTAGTAGTCGTACAACTTTCAGAAACCTTACAAAAAAAATGTTTTTTTTTTGCTACTGCGATTTTGTGAACTTAACAAGTCTCAGAGCTGCATTCTTCAACCTTCAATGAGAGAAAGTATCAACAGAGACATTCGATTAGTAACTGAAGTCAGGAAATAATAGTTATATTTGATACACAAGAAATAAACCTGATGAGTTCGGTTTACACGTACATTGCCAGTAATTAAAAACTAAATACTATGAATGAAATAATTTGTCCTCACTGTAAAAAAGCTTTTAAAGTTGATGAAGCTGGATACGCTGATATCCTAAAACAAGTACGAGACCATCAATTTGAAGAAGAACTTACAAATCGACTAACTCTTGCCGAGAAAGAAAAAGAAAGTGCAGTTAAACTTGCAGAAGCTAACATTAAAAACTCTTTGCAAGAACAACTAGCAGAAAAGGACAGAAAATTGACCGAATTAAAAGCTAATAGCAAAACCGAACTTACACAAAAATTAGCTCAAAAAGAATCCGAGATAGCTCAAATAAAAGCAAAAATTGACAATGCCGAAGTTGAGAAAAAACTAGCTGTTAGAGAGGCCGTTCAAGAAATTGAAAAAGAACGTGACAATTTGGCAAATGATGTAAAGACCAAAGAATTGGAAAAACAAAATCTTGAGAATTCATTAAAGCAACAATTTTCAACCCAACTGCAAAATAAAGATACTATAATAAAATTTAAAGACGATGAGATTGCTCGTGTCAAAGACATGAAACTTAAGCTTTCAACTAAAATGCTAGGCGAATCTCTGGAGCAACATTGCGAAATTGAATTTAATAAGTTACGTGCAACAGCTTTTCAAAAAGCTTATTTTGAGAAGGACAATGATTCCAGGTCAGGGAGTAAGGGTGACTACATTTATAAGGAATCTGATGAGGTAGGTAACGAAATCATCTCTATTATGTTCGAAATGAAGAATGAAGGAGATGAAACTGCAACGAAAAAGAAAAATGAGGACTTTTTTAAAGAGCTAGACAAAGATCGGACTGAAAAGAAATGTGAATATGCTGTTTTAGTCTCTCTTTTGGAAATAGACAATGAGTTTTATAATCAAGGAATTGTTGATGTTTCTCACAAATACGACAAGATGTACGTTGTGCGTCCACAATTCTTCATTCCAATCATTACCCTACTTAGAAATGCGGCGATGAACTCAATGGAGTATAAAGCAGAGTTAAGTTTAATAAGAAGTCAAAATGTTGACATCACTAATTTTGAAGATAAAATAAACACATTTAAGGAAGGGTTTGCAAGAAACTACGATTTGGCAAGCCGTAAATTTAAAACCGCAATTGACGAAATTGATAAAACGATTTCTCACCTACAAAAGACTAAAGATGCCCTTTTGTCTTCTGAAAACAATTTGAGACTAGCTAACAATAAAGCGGAGGATTTAACTATTAAGAAGCTGACTCGTGGCAATCCCACAATGAAAGCAAAATTTGGTGACCTCAATAAAAAATAAATACAACACCTCTGTGCAAATAATTACCAGTTCGTATTATTTAGAACTCAGATTAGAATAATTCACCGGACAACTGCTTTTTGAGTATTTGAGTCATCCGATGAATTTATAATTTGATTTTTTTTAATAAAACTCTTTTCACATCAGGCACCCAAAGTAGCCACCATAATGGCTTTTATTGTGTGCATACGGTTTTCTGCCTGGTCGAACACCACTGAAGCTTCCGATTCAAAAACCTCCTCGGTAACCTCCATGCCATCAAGTCCAAACTTCTGATATATCTCCTCTCCCATTTTTGTTTCACGATTGTGAAATGCAGGCAGACAGTGCAGAAATTTACAGTTACTGTTTACGCTGAGCTTCATCGCTTCGGCATTAACCTGATATGGCTTTAAGAGGTCGATGCGCTCTTTCCACATCTCATCGGACTCACCCATCGACACCCACACATCGGTATAGATAAAGTCGCACCCCTTTACTCCGGATTCCACATCATCAGTAATAGTTATTTTAGCTCCTGTTTCTTTAGCTATATCTTCACACTGTTTTACCAACTCAGCATCGGGCTGAAGCGATTTTGGTCCTACAATGCGTACATCCATACCCATCTTTACACCACCAACCAGAAGAGAATTAGCCATATTATTACGGGCATCGCCCATGTATGCATAAGATATCTGACTTAGCGGTTTATCAGAGTGCTCCATCATTGTAAGAAAATCAGCAAGAATCTGAGTAGGATGAAACTCATTTGTCAGACCGTTCCATACAGGTACTCCGGCGTACTGCCCCAGCTCTTCAACAATAGCCTGTCCAAAACCACGGTACTCTATTCCATCGTACATTCGTCCCAATACTCGTGCCGTATCCTTCATCGATTCCTTGTGTCCTATTTGCGAACCTGACGGTCCCAGATAGGTAACATGAGCTCCCTGATCGTGAGCTGCCACCTCAAAGGCACACCTTGTACGAGTGGAGCTTTTCTCAAATATAAGGGCAATATTCTTCCCGGTCATGCGGGGTGTTTCTGTTCCTATGTATTTCGCAGTTTTAAGATCCTGTGCCATTTTCAACATAAAAGCTATCTCCTGAGGAGTAAAATCCAAAAGCTTTAAGAAATTGCGGTTTTTAAGATTGAATGCCATAGTTTTATTGTTTTTGTTTATTAATTATTTATTTGTTTATTGTTTGATGGGTCTGTTTTGTAGGAACACACGGCCGTGTGTTCCTACAAAACAGACCGTGTGTTCCTACAAAACCGTGCAGTCTTACAGGTCATATTTATGCATATCTTCATCTTTGTAATTCATTGTAATTTTTGTACCGTACGATTTGTCCTGAAGCTTCTTTGATTCGGTAATGATAGCTTTCTCTCCTCCTTCTTTAATAAATCTCATGGCAGCCCTGATTTTCGGTGCCATGCTACCCTCACCAAAAGTTCCTGCTTCCAGATACCGGGCTGTATCTTTATAGTTAAGAAACTCAAGTTTTTTCTCATCGGGCTCGCCAAAATTAGCATACACAAAAGGCACATCAGTAAGAACGTAAAACTCATCTGCCCCTATCTGAACAGCCAGCAATGCCGAAGCGTTATCCTTATCTATAACAGCATCCGACGGACGAATATCACCCTTCTCGTCAACATAAACAGGTATACCACCGCCACCTACAGCTATAATAATTGTACCCTGTTTTGCATTTCGTCCTATAACCTCACGATTCATAATGTGTTTTGGTACAGGCGAAGGAACAACCCTGCGATATCCCCCTTTATGCTTCTTCTCCTCTTTAAATACCCACCCCTTTTCAACAGTCAACTTCTCGGCCTCCTCCTTAGTTACTGTACGTCCTATTCTTTTACGCGGATTTTTAAAGGCTTCATCTTCGGGGTCTACTTCAACCATAGTCATAAGGGTAAGTACATTACGGTCGATTCCGTGTTTTCGCAAAACATTTTTCAGAGCCCGCTCTATCACAATAGTTCGTTAAAAACACACATAAAATGTTGAAAATCAGCAAAATAAAGTGTTAAAAAATTAGGTTAAATCCCTGATAATTAGTATCTTAATACATTTTTACCACAATC
>JALVBA010000079.1 GCA_027010905.1 Marinilabiliaceae bacterium | reverse complement strand
GTGTAGAGGAGTGTAAGGAGTGGCTTTGCTCTAATAGTTTACGTAATACTAAAAGTCTGATAATAGGTGAGGGGAGTAATCTTTTGTTCACTCTTGACTTTGATGGTGTGGTGTTACAACCGATAATGAATTTTATTAAAGTTATTAATGAGGATGAGGATGAGATTTTAATCGAAGTGGGAGCTGGTGTACCTTGGGATAATTTTGTACAGTATTGTGTTGCTAACTCCTATTACGGTATTGAAAATCTTTCACTGATTCCTGGGGCTGTAGGTGCCTCACCGGTTCAGAATATTGGAGCATATGGAGTTGAGGTTAAAGATGTGATTGAAAAAGTTAATGGTATTTTTATTGATAGTGCTGAGGAGTTTAGTTTCGTCAATGGTAAGTGTGTATTTGAATACCGCAATAGTATATTCAAAAAGGAGTTGAAAGGAGAGGTAATTATAACGTCAGTTATTTTTCGATTGGGAAAAAGGGAGAGGTTCAACCTTAATTATGGTCACCTGCGAGAGAGTATTGAGGAGTATGGTGAGATAAATATTAAAAATATTAGAAGCGTTATTGTTTCTGTTCGCAACAGTAAACTGCCCGACCCCCAAGTGAAAGGTAATGCCGGTAGTTTCTTTAAAAACCCTGAGATATCACAATCCCATTATGATGTTCTTGTTGTCAAATATCCTGAAATGCCCGGATATACTCTTGAAAACAATATGGTAAAAGTGCCGGCAGGATGGCTGATTGACAGAGCCGGTTGGAAAGGAAAGAGGTTGGGTAGGGCAGGAGTACATCCACAACAGGCACTAGTATTGATTAATCTTGGCAGTGCCACCGGTAATGACATTTTGGCTCTCGCTAAAGCCATTGAGGAAGATATTTTTAACAGATTTCAAATCATCCTTAAAAAGGAGGTGAATGTGATAGGGTAGAGGGGGAGCGAGTTTCAGGTTTAGGGCTTCAGGTTTTAAGTTTCAAGTTTGTTACCGTTTTACTGAATACTGATTATTGCATACTTTTTGCTTTTAATATTTCACTTTTACCTTTTTCTCCCGATGCTCGGGACTTCGCTACCGTTCAGCATCACTCAATCTTCACTATTCCATATTCGCCACGCCTCTTCTGCCTGAAGGTGTAACATCTCTAGTCCGTTTTTTATTTGTGCTCCTTGTTCGTTTCCTTTTTTTAAAAATAGTGTCTCTTCAGGATTATAAATCAGGTCGAAGAGGAGGTGCTCCGACGATAGTGAGCTGTATGGAATGTCCGGACACGAATCGGTTTTGGGAAACATACCAAGTGGGGTCGTGTTAACAATTAGTTTGTATTCAGAAAGAGTTTCGTTGGTAATCTGATTGTAGCCAAGTATGTCAGAATTGGCCGGGGTGCGGGAAGCATATTTGAACTCTATGCTTAACTGCTTTAGTCCCTTAGCAACAGCTTTTGATGCTCCTCCTGTTCCTAGAATGAGTGCTTTTTTGTGAGCTGAAGAAAGAAGTGGATTAAGTGAGTTTTTAAATCCAATGATATCGCTGTTGAATCCTTTCAGTCGGGGTGATTTACTCTTCCATAAGATTTTGATAACATTCACCGCTCCAATCTCTTTAGCTGTCATGTCAAGCTCATCAAGGAAAGATATAATCTCCTGTTTGTATGGGATGGTAACATTCACACCTGCAAGGTAGGGGTGATGCTTAAAGAGCTCAGTGAAATCATCAATTGAGGAGATGGGGAAATTTAGATACCGGGCATTGATATTATCGTTAGCAAATTTTTCAGAAAAATATCTCTGCGAAAAAGAGTGAGTTAGCGGAAAGCCTATTAAACCGTATGTTTTCATCTGATTATTATTTAGTAAATGACTAACACAGAGGCACAGAGGAACTGAGTAATATTAGTCATTTATTTTTGTATTAGTAGGCACTTAATCATTTTGCCTGTGTGTTTATACCCAATTGTGGATATTTCAATTTTTATAGTTTATCGGGACTCTTTTTTTTGCGATTAACTCTGTTAATGCGATGGTTAAGATTCCCAATACAATATACAAAACTGCGAAGTAAAACTCACCACTAAGTTGAGGTAAATGCCATTCGTAACCAATAATTTTCTCTTTCTCTCCAAACATCTGTGTGATTGCCTCTTTCCAGGGCCAAAGAATGCCAAGTGACCCGAGTATGAAACCTGAGAGTGTTGCTATTGTTTGGTTGTGATATTTTTTCAACAACCACGATAAGAAGTGCGAGAATAGTATCAGGCCAACAACAGCACCAATGGCTACCGGCATAAGTACGGCAATGTTCATATCGTTAACAGCATCAACCATAACAAGTTTGTAGTTACCCATAAGCAGTAGTACAAAAGAGCCAGACAGACCGGGAAGAATCATACTGCAAATGGCAACAACACCGCAAAGCAACAGATATATAAATCCGGAGTTTTCGGTTCCCGGCTTCATAAATGTTATGGTTAACGCAATGGATGTACCTACAATAAAACTAACTATTGCAGAGGTTGACCATTTTTTAACTGTTTTGGCAACATAGACTACTGAAGCTAAAACCAGTCCAAAGAAGAATGCCCAGATATATATAGGATAATTTTCAAACAGGAATTTGAAAAGCCGGGCAAGAGAGATAATGGCTACACCTATACCTGTGAAGAGAGCAATAAGAAAATAGAGGTCAATATGACGGGCTAAATCGTTAATCTTACCTTTCAACAATAACCTGATAGCATTTATGTCTAACGATTTCAAGGCATTAATCAGTCGTTCAAAAATCCCGGTAATAAGAGCTATCGTTCCACCCGACACTCCCGGTATAACATTGGCAGCTCCCATTGCTACCCCTTTCACTAAAGTTGATATGAGAGATGAAAAGGACTCTTTGCTATTCATGGTTTTGATTGTTATAAGATGATTAATAATTTGTGAAAAACAGCATTATAACAGTGTGGTTACTTGCTCACCCGGCCATTCATGATAATTGAGGTTAACCTCTCATTATCGGAAATGACAGGGTACTCGCTAAGCAGAACATTTAATCCGTCGGCATTCAGCTCTAAAGCACGTTTGAGATGAAATGCCGCCTTATTCTCATCTTTGAAATATTTCAGATGGATGTATGTTGCCAGATAGTGAATTGACGGACTCTCTTTAAAATTATTAAGAAGCTCGTTAATGAAATTTTCAGGTTCAAAATAGGCTTCATTAATCATCCTTAATCTGAAAAGCTCTATCCACGCAGTTGTCTCTGTTGGGTCGATGTTTAAGCCGTTCTCAAGGCTTTTAACAGCATCATCCCCTTTGTTTAATTCGTAGAGGCAGCGGGCATGAGCAAACCAGTAATCGGGACTGAGTGGTTCGATAGAAATAGCCTGATCCAGCGATTGTAATGCACTCTTGAAATCACCTTTACCCATAAAAGCACTCCCCAGTCCGTACCATGCGTCAGGATTCACTTTGTTCTTCTTTGTAACAAGAAGGTAAAACCTGATAGCCATATCGTAGTTTCCTAGCTGCTCCCAGCAATCAGCTATGTACTGATAGGTTAGTGTTACATCTTTACTAAGTGATACGTGTTGATGGTATGCTTTAAGTGCCTTGTCAAACAGGCCGGAGTGAGCAAAGCTATTACCAAGGTTAAAGTAGGCCTCTGAATGGTATGGATTTATTGTAAGGGTGAATTCATAAGCCTGAACAGCTTTTGTGAAATTCTCATTTCTACTGTGTAAAATGCCGAGGTTGTACCAGGCATTTTCGGAGAATGGATTTATGTCAAGCAGCTTGTTGTAGCATGCAATACTCTTCTCCACACTACCTCTTTTGTCATAAATGAATGCCAGCTCGAAAAGAACATTTTCGTTGGATGGGAATTTGTCCTCAGCTTCTTCGATAAATGGCAATGCCTCTTTAAATAGCCCCTCTTGACTGAGGTTGAAGCCTATTTCAAATAGGATATCTTCCTCGTCTTCAAATGCAACTGATGCTGCTATATTGAAGTTTTCAACTGCTCTTTTTGTATTGTTCTTTTTAAGATAATTCCACCCGAGAGATAGAAAAACTTCAGGGTTAGAGTGCTCAATTCGGGCAAGCTTACTGAGAAGTATTATCGCCTCCTCAATCTTCTCCTTGTCTGATAGCGATGTAGCCTTCTTTAACAGCAGTGATGTGGCATTGGGGTGTTGACGCAGACCAATTTCGAGAACCTTATCAGCCTCATCAAACATATCCTTCTCAAGATAGAATTCAAAAATATTTTCAATCTGATGAACATCGAAGTAGAGCTCTTTGTCATTTGTTACCATTTTTCGGTAACGCTCTATGTCCTCATCTATATCATCGCTATTTGTGTGCAAGAACTCCTGCATATATAAATCAGTTTTATGCTACAAAAATACCAATTTTTTCAGTATTTACAATAGTCAGAGCCAATAGTTATCCACAGGGTTTTGAACAGCAATGCCGATTTTGGCTCCGCTCAGCCTGCCATATAATTCTTGTTCTTGGAACTCTTTTTTGTATATTTACCTTTTTAACTAACCTTTTTGTAAATGAAATCTTTTAGCTTTACGCTTACTTTTTTTATCTCTTTTCTATTTAGTTCATCATCTTATTCTCAGGATAAAAAGGTACTCAACTATACCGATTATGATAGGTGGAAATCATTGGGGGCTACAATCATCTCCAACAGTGGCGGGTGGGTTTCGTATGATATCAATCCACAAATTGGCGATGGATACGCACTACTCTACAATGCAAACACAGGAGTTACCGACTCTGTGCCGAGAGGAAAATCTGCGGCGTTTAGTGCCGGCAGTGCACTCTGGGCTGTTAAAATAGTTGCTCAGGCCGACACTATCAGACAGCTTAAACTTAAGAAAGTTAAAAAGGAGAAGTTTCCTAAAGATTCGTTATTGATAAGGGATTTGAATAGTGGTGAAGAGCGCTCTTTTGCATTGATAAATGAGTATACTATTCCGGCCGACGGAGGAGAGTATGTGGTTGTTAAGTTTGATAAGAGTGCAATAGCTAAAGATACTACAAGTACTAAAGGTGATAAAGAGAAGGAGGAGACGAAAGAGAAAAAGGGCAAAAAGGAAAAAGATAAAAATTTTAAATCGAAGGGTGTCCCGTTAATGATTTACACCCCTGCAACTAATGACAGTGCAGGGTACGGAAAGGTTTTGCATTACAGTGTGGCTAAAAGCGGTGAAAGGGTATACATTTCTCTGAGTGTTGGCGATACCGCCGAGGTATCAGTAGTGTTGGATGTTAATCCGAAAAAATCAACTGTAGATACTCTATTCAAACAGGAGGGGAGTATTGTTAAGCTAATATCAGATTACGAAGGTGAGCAGTGTGCATTTCTATTTTCGGGCGATACAGCAAAAACGAAGATTTACCGGTTGTTCTACTGGAATAAAAAGATGAACTTTCCGGCTTTGGTTGTAGATACTATTAACCCTTCACTGCCTGAAGAATGGAGCGTGCTTAATAAGGGTTCATTCTATTTCTCTAAGAGTGGAGAAAAACTATACTTTGGTGCCGGCGTAAGGCCATCTCCCGAGCCTAAGGATACTCTTACTGAGGATGAGAAGGCTCATGTGGATATATGGAGCTGGCATGATAAAACAGTTCAGCCGATGCAGAAGAAACAGCTCTCAAAAGAGAAAGACAGAGCCTACCTTTGTGTGTACAATATTAAAGAGGACAGAGTTGTACAACTGGAGTCAAAAAAGATACCCCGCGTCTCTACACAGCAGAAAGGTGATTTGAATATTGCTTTAGGTTATGATAATTCGCCCTACAAAAGAGCTTCAAGTTGGAATGGGAAATGGTGCAACGATATTTACCGCATTAATGTTAAAACAGGAGCTAAGAAGTTGTTAAGAAAACAGCAGTGCGGTGCTACCAGTCTCTCCTTTAATGGGGAGTGGTTTGCATACTATGAGCCGGCTGATAGTAACTATTACGTAGTGAATATTGAAAATGGAACAACAGAAAACCTCACTGAGAATATGGACGTGATGCTCTGTGATGAGCTAAATGATGTGCCTAATGCACCGCACAGTTATGGTATTTTGGGGTGGAGCAGGGATGAGAAGAGTCTTCTTATTTATGATCGCTACGATATATGGCAACTAAATGTTGAGAATAGAAAAGTTCCCCTGTGCCTTACCAATGGTGAAGGACGTAAAAACAGTACCGGGTTTAGATATGTGAAACTTGACAGAGAAGAGAAGGGTATCGACACAAAAGAGCCAATACTGTTGAGGGGATTTAATGAGGTAAATAAATCATCCGGTTTTTATACTCTTGACAAGGGAGAGATGACTTCTCTTATTTGGGGTGATTTTTCGGTGTATTCACCTCAAAAGGCGAAGGATGCTGGTGTTATGATTTGGCGACGTTCAACCTTTATTAACTATCCAGAACTTGAGATTACTGATTTGTCTTTTGCCAATTCGAAAAAGATATCGGTCACTAATGCGCAACAGAGTGAGTATAACTGGGGAAAAACTCAATTGGTTGACTGGATTGCTTCTGACGGATTGAAGCATCAGGGAATTATTGTTACACCCGAGAATCTCGACAGCACTAAGAAATACCCGATGATTGTCTACTACTACGAACGCTCGTCCAATAGGTTAAATCGCTACTATTCGCCCAAGCCGAGCCGCTCAACGGTAAACTGGACTTTTTATGCCAGTAACGGATACGTACTGTTCGTTCCGGATATCTACTATCGTACCGGTGAGCCTGGTTTATGCTCGTACGAAGCTGTGGTAAGTGGCTCTCTATCAATGGCTGAAAAATTCCCTTTCATCAATGTTAACCGTATGGGACTTCAGGGGCAGAGCTGGGGTGGATATCAAACGGCCTTTTTGGTTACCCGTACAAATATGTACAAAGCAGCAATGGCAGGTGCTCCTGTGAGTAATATGACAAGTGCCTATGGTGGTATCCGGTGGGGAACAGGGATGAGCCGCATGTTTCAGTACGAACACACACAGAGTAGAATTGGTGGTACACTATGGGATAACACGATGAAATATATTGAAAATTCTCCCGTTTTCTTCGTGCCGTAAATAGATACACCTCTACTGATTATGCATAACGATAATGATGGTGCAGTACCATGGTATCAGGGGATTGAGTATTTTATGGCATTGCGCCGTCTCGATAAACCTGCATGGATGCTTGTGTACAACAAAGAAGAGCATAACCTTACACGCCGGGCTAACGAAAAAGATCTGAGCAGGCGGATGATGCAGTTTTTCGACCATTACCTGAAAGACAAGCCGATGCCTGTATGGATGAAAAACGGAGTTCCGGCTATCGAAAAGGGAGAAAAGATGGGATATGAGTTTTAGATGTTAGTTAGTTGAGGTACTGGTTGCTTTTTTCAAGAGTTATACTCTGATTATGTTCTTTTTGAAAAGGTAGGTCGATAAGCTTAATTGTCATTTTAGAAGCTGTAGTTAATAGTATCTTACCATATTTTTATTAGTTTTGATGGAAACAAAATTACTATGCAACGAATTGAAGAATCGGAACTAATCATAAACGATGACGGTAGTGTGTTTCATCTGCACCTTAAACCGGGTGAGGTAGCTGATACAATAATTCTTGTAGGTGACCCGGCAAGGGTAGAGCTGGTTGCTTCATTTTTTGATTCTGTTGATGTTGAGAAAGAGAATCGAGAGTTTGTTTCAAAAACCGGAATGATAAACCGAAACAGAGTGACTGTTGTATCCACAGGAATAGGAACAGACAATATTGACATCGTACTGAATGAGCTGGATGCTCTTGTGAATATTGACTTCGAAACTAGAATGGTTAAGAGCAAGCTAACATCACTGAACCTTGTTCGGATTGGTACTTCAGGTTCGCTGCAGAAAGAGCTGCCAGTTGATAGTTGGGTGTTGAGTGAGAAAGCAATAGGCTTTGATGGTCTGTTGAATTTTTATGCAGGTAGAGATACAATTTCAGATCTGGAGTTTGAGAGAGCCTTTACCTCTGATATGGATTGGAATAACCAACTTGCGGCTCCTTATGTGGTAAATGCAGGTTCTGAACTTGTTAAGAAACTTGAGGGTGAAGGTATAACCAAAGGGGTTAATATCTCTTCGCCGGGGTTTTACGGACCGCAGGGTAGAGTTATGAGACTTAATCTGGCAGATTCGGAACTGAACAATAAAATTACCGATTTCAGGTTCAAGAGTTACAAAATAACCAATTACGAGATGGAGTGTTCTGCCTTATATGGACTCTCGGCACTAATGGGGCATCAGGCTGCTACTGTTTGTGCAATTATCGCTAACCGATTGGCAGGAACCTATAGCGAAGATTATAAAAGTATTATAAAGTTACTTGTTGAAACTGTTCTTTCACGGCTGTTTGCTGATTGAGAAATAACTCTTAGGATAATGGATACAAAAAAATTGCATGCTTTAATTTCCCTTTTGGACGACCCTGATGTTGAAATATATTCGAAAGTGGATAGTGCGTTACGTAATGAACAGATTGAGATTGTTCCTGAGCTGGAGAGGGCTTATTGGGTGTCTGATGATAGGATGTTTCAGGAGCGTGTAGAGAATATTATTCACTCGTTGCAATTCAGTAATCTGAAATATTCATTAAAGCAGTGGTCGGCATCTGAGGACAAGGATCTGTTGTATGCACTATTTCTGATTGCAAAATATCAACATCCTGAATTGAAATTCTCGGAAGTTCTTGAAATTATTGAAAAAATTAAAAAGGATATATGGATGGAGCTAAATGGGCATCTAACTTCGCTTGAAAAGATTAGCATTGTAAACCATATTCTGTTCGACAAATATAAATTCTCTAGAAATAGCAAGGAGCTGCACTCTCCTAAAAATAACTATATAGACGATGTGCTTGATTCCCGTTTGGGTAATCCAGTCTCTTTGTCGGTTATCTACTCAGCCGTTTGTCAGGGATTGGGGATGCCTGTTTATGGAGTTAACCTTCCTAAAATTTTTATACTGGTATATCTGAATGAGGATATTAGTGTTGATAGTGAGACTTGTGAGCAACAGAAATGTTCAGCCCAATTCTATATAAATCCAATTAATAATGGTGCTATAATCGGGAAAAAAGAGATTGAATTTTTTTTAAATCAACTAAAGGTCTCTGTAATGAATAACTATTTTACACCTTGTTCAAACATTAACGTTGTGAAACGAATACTGAATAATCTTCGTTTCTCGTTTGATAGTTTAGGTTGGGATAGCAATAAAGATGAAATTATTGAGCTAATGGACGCATTGGAGAGTTAATTAACAATATAAATATGAAAATATCGGAGTTGGAACCCAGAGAGGTATGGATGCAGTTTGATGAGATTCTGAAGGTGCCACGACCATCAAAGAAAGAGGAGAAGATAATTCAGTTTCTACTTGATTTTGCCAGAGAGCACAACCTGAAAGCAAAGAAGGATGATATCGGAAATGTGTTAATAATAAAGGGGGCTACACCCGGATATGAAAATAGAAAGGGTGTTGTTTTGCAGTCACATGTCGATATGGTTTGTGAGAAGAACAGTGATGTGAAGCACGATTTTGAGAAGGATGCTATCAAGGCTTATGTAGATGGTGATTGGGTAAAAGCTAAAGGTACAACTTTGGGAGCTGACGATGGTATTGGTATGGCTGCCCAACTGGCAGTATTAGCATCTAAGAATATTCAGCACGGTCCTATTGAATGCCTCTTTACTGTTGATGAGGAGACCGGACTTACCGGTGCTTTTGGGTTGAAAAAAGGTTTCTTCGAAGGAACAATTCTGATAAATCTTGATTCGGAAGATGAAGGCGAACTGTTTATCGGGTGCGCCGGAGGTGTTGATACCGAAGCATCTTTTAAGTATAAGAGAGAGGATGTTCCTTTAGGCTCTTTTGCAATGGATATTCAGGTGGCAAACCTCAAGGGGGGGCATTCGGGAGACGATATAAACAAGGGTCTTGGTAACGCCAATAAGATATTAAACAGATTTCTGTGGAGTGCTGCCAGAAAATATAACCTTAGGGTTAGCACAATAAATGGTGGTAATTTGCGCAATGCGTTGGCTCGTGAAGCCGATGCCGTTGTAGTAGTACCAAATGCCTATAAAGAGGATGTTCGTGCAGAGTTTAATATGTTTTTTTATGAGATTCAGAATGAGTACAAAACTACTGAGCCAAATATTAAAATGAAGCTAGGGACTACTGATCTGCCAAAGTTTATTATTGATGAAGAGACTCAAAGAAATTTGTTGAACTCGATTTATGCCTGTCCACATGGTGTAATTGAGATGAGCCGTGATATTGAGGGATTAGTAGAGACCTCTACAAATTTGGCTTCGGTGAAGATGAACGATGAAAAAATTGTTGTTGCCACCAGTCAGCGTAGCTCGGTAGAGAGTGCTAAGAAAGATATTGCCAATATGGTTGAAAGCGTTTTTCTTTTGGCTGAAGCCAATGTGAAGCATAGCGACGGTTATCCGGGCTGGACACCGAATACAGATTCTGACATTTTGAAAATTGCGAAAGAGTCGTACGAAGATATGTTTAAAAAGGAGCCGCTGGTCAGAGCTATCCATGCCGGTCTGGAGTGCGGCCTATTCCTTGAGAAATATACAGAACTGGATATGATATCTTTCGGTCCCACACTAAGAGGCGTGCATTCTCCCGATGAACGAATAAATATTAAAACAGTGGAGATGTTCTGGATTCATCTTCTGGATGTGTTAAGACGAATACCCCAAAACAATTGATGAGATTAGAATTGGATATGTTTTGAAAATCTCAAAATAATATTTAGCCAAAATGTGCTATATTTGCCACTGAATATTAGACAATAGATAATGCCAAAGGTTATAAATTTTTCTAGTGCAATGACTATCGGAGTTCACTCTCTGATAATTCTTGCAAGAAAAAACAGACCTATGAATGCTATTCAATTAGCAGACAGTATAGGTTCTACAAAGTTTCATGTTGCTAAAGTGCTTCAGCGATTGGTTAAAGATGGAATACTGAATTCGATGAGAGGACCTACTGGCGGCTTTAGACTAAATAAACCACCGTCAGATGTGCGTATCTTTGACCTCTATCGTTCAATTGAAGGGGAGATTGATTACGGTGAGTGCAACCGAACTAATCCCGTTACACCTATCAATAAATGTATTAGGGAGACTATTGTAAAGAAGATGACCAATGACTTTGTTAATTATCTGAAAGATCACACTATTGCAGACTATATGTAATAAATATTAAAAAAAGGAGTGAATACTTGTATTGCAAGTAATTACCCCTTTTGCGATCTGTTTTTATGTAACCTGACTATAGATCCTTCTTAACAAGATAGAAGTCTGTTTTCTCAGGATAATCACCATCGATACGCTCCTGCATCTCGTCAAGGTTTTTTGGTGGAGGAACAATAACACGGTCACCGGTTTTCCAGTTTAATGGCAATGCAACACCATTTGCATCCGACACCTGTAATCCGTTAACCCGCATTATTCATCCGGAGTTAAATCGTCAATAAAAGCATCAGTTTTTCAAACCTTATATTTTGTGGGTGACAAATCATGTGTTTTTATAGAAGTCATTACAAATAATTCATGTTGTGACGG
>JALVBA010000078.1 GCA_027010905.1 Marinilabiliaceae bacterium | reverse complement strand
TGTCAAAAAAGTTGTAGAAATATATTCAAAACAGTATTCTCAGGGAATTATTGCCGGATATAGAAATGGATATTATAGTAAAGAAGACGAAAAAAATATAGCAAATCAAATTGCAGATAGTGGGGCAAATATATTGTTTGTAGCAATAAGTTCTCCTACAAAAGAGATTTTTTTAAGTCAGAATAGTGATTTACTAAGAAGAGTAAGTTTTACGATGGGAGTAGGTGGCAGTTTTGATGTAGTTGCAGGAGTTGTAAAAAGAGCACCATTGTGGATGCAGAAAGTGGGGCTTGAGTGGTTTTATCGTTTTTTGCAGGAACCGGGGAGGATGTGGAAAAGGTATCTAGTTACAAACTCATTGTTTATTTGGTATGTTTTGAAAGAGAAATTCAAAAGATGATGAGAATAAGTTACAATAAATATTCAAAAGGAGAATGGTTGTTTGTAACAATTCTCCTTTTGGTTTTTATTACCGATTCATTAAATGTAATAATATTTCATGGTGGATTTGAGAGCTTGGTGAAGGTTACGAAATATACAAAACTATCAGCTTATGGTAAGTCTTTGTTTTTAGTGAGTTATATTATTTATTATACTGCAAGAAATGTTCGTACAGTTTTAACGATTGGTTTTGTAGGATTGCTTTTTTTCTTATCCTCATTAATTATATATGGCGTTAGTGAAAAAGGTTTTGTTTTTACGTGGTTTATTCTCTTTTCAAAACTGATTTTACCACTATTATTGTTTGATTTTTTATTGAGAATAAACTCCGGATACGAAAGTGTGATTTTTAAGACTTTATTGTTAATAATATCAATTCAGACAATTATTGTTTTTATTGCAATAGTTTTTGATTTGAATGTTTTCAGGACATACGGAGGAAGCAGGTTTGGTTTTTCCGGTTTGTTATATGCTCAAAATGAAGCTACTTTTTATTATGCACTAGCAAGTTTATTCACATTTAAATACTGGCAAAATACACAAAACAGGTATATTCTTATATTACTAATTGGAGTTTTTTTATCTTTATTTTTACTTGGAACGAAATCAGTATTTATATTTACTAGTTCTTTTTTTGTTTTTCTGGGATTTTACTATCAGCTATATAGAAAATCTTATTTTTGGATAGGAGGGGTGGTTATATTAGTAATTTCATCTTTTTTTCTATACAAGTTGGGTGTAGTTGAATATTATGTTTCTCAGGCAAATGAAAAAGGATGGTTATACATGATAACATCAATGCGTAATGTTTTGATAGCAGAACGCCTTCCTGTTGTGTTTGAGAACTGGCATTGGTACAATTATCTGTTTGGGGGAGTCAATCCTGTTACTTCTTTTGTTGAGATGGATATTATAGATTTGTTTTTGTATGGAGGGATTGTTGGATCTTTACTTTATTACTTATTGCTTTTTAAAACAATCTTCTCATTCTCAAAAAACAACTATTTTGGTTGGTTCCTTGTCTTTCAATATTTTCTTATTGGCGGTTTGGCTGGTCATGTTTTTGCAAGCGGAATAAATGCAATATATTTGGCGATAACAAGTTATTATTTGCAGATGAGTAATGGAAAGAGTGTTGAGTGATAAGTTTTAAGTGTTGGGGGGGGCTCGCAAAGATAATATTAGGTAAAGCACGCAAAAGTTTCTATTTATGAGAGATGTTTTTATCACAGTTATATTTTTATTTTTTATAGTTCCATTGTCTTCTGCCCAAAATGATAAGCTAACTATCGAAGTGGCAGGATACGGAGGTGGCTCTACCGACAGCCTCCAGCCATTGTGGAATTATGCAAACCAATGGGGTATATTTTCCCCTCTGACAAAAGGTGAGGGAGTTCTTACAGGGAAGGTCAATTATCATTTTCTTGACAAGAAAAACATTTCAATAAAGGCGGGAGTCTCGGGAGTGTTAAAAACTGATTGGGGAGAGAGTTTTATTCAGGAGGCATTTTTGAGAATGAAGTTCTGGTGGTTTGATTTATCAATGGGCATGGAGGCTTATTCTCCGGTGGCTTATGACGATAACCTCGCAAGTGGTATGTTTTTGATAAGTAGTAATGCCCGGCCTGTGCCTAAGGTTACTGTTGGGATATTTGATTTTTTACCACTGGGATTTACAAAGAACTGGGTTGAAATACGCGGTGGAATGACGCAGGGATTGCTAGGAGATGACAGAGGGGTTAAAGGAACCTCAGATGTGTTACTTCATGAGAAGTGGGCTTATGTAAGATTAGGTAATTTAAGGTGGCAACCCTATGCAGGTTTGGTTCATTCAGCTCTGTTTGGAGGGACTAAACCAAATGGAGATGAAATACCGATAGATTTTTGGGCAACGTTTATAGGGGGAGCTTCAGAGAGGTTAGGGGAAACAAATGCTACCGGGGCACACATGGGTTTGTGGGATTTTGGTTTGTATTTTCCTGCTGAAAAGTGGCAAGGACATCTTTATTTTCAGAAACCGTTTGCTGATAACTCAGGTATGCGTTTGAGGAGACTTAGAAACAAGGATTATTATTTAGGTGTGTCTGTGAAAAGTAATCGGCATAATCCGATATCTGGGATTTCAGTTGAGTACTTTAAGTCTATCTGGCAAGGTGGTCCAGGAACTCCTGATCCTTATGATCCAGAAGAGAATCATATCGTTTTCCCAGATTATATAGAAGATGTAGATGCATACATGATGGAGCGGTTTGGTATGGAAACCGAAGGTTGGACGGGTAATGATCTCCATGCTTTTTTAAAAGATGAGTGGAATTATGGTTATGATTTTGGAGGTCGGGACGATTATATGAATAATTATGAATATTATGCAGGCTGGACGCACCATGGTTTGTCGATGGGAATACCATTTTATCACACCGCTGAGCAAGTTCGGCAATATGCTCCTGGTTGGGATTTTCAGGATAGTAGAATTTTTGTTAACAATAGGGTGAATGCGTTTCATATTGGAGTAGAGGGATGGATTTGTAATCAGTTATCTTATCGTTTTAAAGGGACATATACAAATAATAAGGGTAGCTACGGAGAGGAATACTATGGAAGGTATAGTTGGGAAAGCATTCCTGATTATTTTTTCTCAAGAAGCAAGAGTCAGTTTTATACCGGTGCAGAGTTGAATTGGAAAATAAAAAAAGATCTGCCGTTGACAGTAAGTACTGTTGTTGGCTATGACTTTGGCGAGTTGTATCACTCTTTTGGAGGAAGGATGGGGATAGTTTATAGGGTTGGAGGGACAAGCGCCCCCTAACTCCCTCAAGGTGGAGGATATTTTGGTTATTATTCTAAAGAAGATAAAAAGCTAAGGGATATTCTTAAGAATGCTGGAATTATATAATCTTTTTTACTATTGAAATATATTGATATTACGTATATTTGAAGTCTGTTTGTTACAGGCTTTTTTTAATTATAATTTATGAAAATAGCATTAATTACCGGAATTACCGGACAGGACGGGGCT
>JALVBA010000077.1 GCA_027010905.1 Marinilabiliaceae bacterium | reverse complement strand
CTATAAAAACACATGATTTGTCACCCACAAAATATAAGGTTTGAAAAACTGATGCTTTTATTGACGATTTAACTCCGGATGAATAATGCGGGTTAATAAGACGTTGCACAATTTTTCACTAAATTTGCGCCCTTATTGTAATAGTTTGATACGAAATAGTGATGAAGCCAAAAGAGAAGTATATAGCACTGCTAAAAAATCAGTTAGACAAACTTAACTCTACTGCATTTGATCTTGCAGCATGGAAGAAGTCTACTATTTTAATATTAAGTTCTGCTTTTGGCTCAGGTAATGTTCGAACAAAGGCTATAGAGTCGATAGAGTATGAGTACAACAGCTGGTCGTTAAGAGATGAATCCGGTACAAAAGACCCGATAAAGATTATTTGCAAAGAGACGCTTCTGGCAATTATTGATGAGATAGAGTTGTCCGACACATTAATCATTAACAATACAGGAGAGGAGAGTACATATCTTGGTTTTATATGGGACGCATTTGAGAATGAGCTTACCGGTTCAAAGTCAAAATTATTGAAGAAAACGGTTTTAGAAGAGAAGAATCCAAACCTCAAGAGTACAAATATTGACATTATTCTTCAGGAGCTCCCCGACGAGACAAAAAGAAATATACTAAAGCAGATTTTACTTTCTGAGGAGTTAAAAAAATGGCTTTCGGAATAATACGCCTACTACTACATTCTTTCAGGCACGTCAATTCCCAATAGCCACATACTCTGCTTTATTATATCACCCACAACTCCCGACAGTGCAAGGCGAACACTTCGTTTAGCCTCATTCTCCTCAAAAACGATTGGAAT
The DNA here is from genome assembly GCA_027010905.1 of Marinilabiliaceae bacterium. GTDB lineage: Bacteria > Bacteroidota > Bacteroidia > Bacteroidales > Marinilabiliaceae > JAADEM01. The sequence continues at coordinate 2,658 of JALVBA010000077.1, read as the reverse complement.
CTCATGGTAAAACTGGTTAAACTCTTTTGCCAGGTCATAGATATAATTGGCTATAACTGCCGGGCTGTATACTTTTCCGGCTTCTGAAACAATGTTAGGAAAGTTCATTATCAAACTAAGCAACTGAATCTCTTTAGTGGTCAACTCTACATTTTCATCCAGTTTTTCCGGAATTAACATTCCTTTGTCAGTTGCTTTCCGCAGTACAGACTGAATACGAGCGTAGGAGTATTGAATAAACGGCCCCGTGTTTCCGTTGAAGTCAATTGATTCGCGAGGATCAAAAGTCATATTCTTCTTAGGATCAACCTTTAGGATAAAATATTTCAAAGCACCTAAAGCAATGGTGTAATAGACTCTCTCCGCATCCTCTACTGAGTATCCTTCAAGCTTACCCAGCTCCTTCGACATGTCACGTGCTGTATTAATCATCTCGGCAATCAGGTCATCTGCATCAACAACAGTTCCCTCGCGCGACTTCATCTTTCCCTCAGGAAGTTCAACCATTCCATACGAAAAATGAATTAGGTCTTTCCCCCACTTATACCCTAACTTATCAAGCAGTAGTGACAATACCTTAAAATGATAAATCTGTTCGTTACCTACAACATACACCATCTTATCTATACTGTAATCATTGAAACGCATTTTAGCTGTCCCAATATCCTGTGTCATGTATACGCTTGTCCCGTCACCTCTCAGCAGTAACTTCTCATCAAGGCCATCCTTAGAGAGATCGGCCCAAACGCTTGAATCTTCTTTTCTGGAAAAGAGTCCTATATCCAACCCTCGCAACACCTCTTCCTTACCTACCGAGAATGTTTCCGATTCGTAATATATCTTATCGAAGTCAACACCCAATGCTTTGTACGATTCGTCAAAACCTTTGTAGACCCAGTCATTCATCATCTTCCACAACGAGAACACCTCACTATCTTTAGCCTCCCATTTACGAAGCATCTCCCGTGCCTCCTCCATAAGCTCCGATTGAGCTTCAGCCTCCTCTTTCGTCAATCCTGAAGCCACCAGCTCAGCAGTCTCTTTTTTATACTCCTGATCAAACTTCACATAAAAGTCACCAACAAGATGGTCACCCTTTCTGCCGCTGTTTTCGGGGGTCTTGCCCTCTCCCCACTTTTGCCAGGCCAACATCGATTTGCAGATATGAATACCTCGGTCGTTAACAATATTAGTTTTAACCACATTCTCACCATTGGCTTCTACAATTCGCGAAAGTGAATAGCCAAGAAGATTGTTTCTTATATGCCCCAGGTGCAGTGGTTTGTTTGTGTTGGGTGATGAGTACTCAATCATTGTTAAAGGTGAGTCGTCAGTTGCTTTTTCAAACCCAAACTCCTCTACCCCCTTCACCTCATCCAGTGAATTAATCCAGTATGAATGTGACAACAAAATATTTAGAAACCCTTTAATCACATTAAACTCCGCAGCCTCGGGCAGAGCCTCAATTAGGTATGCGCCTATCTCCTTACCGGTAACTTCAGGATTCTTTTTTGAGAATCGTAGCAGAGGAAAAACAACAATAGTAAAATCACCCTTTTGATCCTTTCGGGTTAAGCCCAGCTGAACCGATTCACTCTTAATCTCTTCTCCGTACAGTTTACTCACTGATTCAGCTACTGCACTTTTAATTTTTTCTTCTATTTTCATCCTGACAAACGCTAATTAAAACAACATTTTTTAAAGTTTGCAAAGATACATTTTTTCAGGTTAATTCTGAGATTATAAATTGCAAAGTACCGTCGCACCTCCTCAGTGGATTGATATAATTAGTGTCTGCAAGAAAACTTAGCCGGCATTGTCATTGCTAGAACAGTAGGACGAAGCGAACTCTAGTTTACTAAAAAAAACATAAGACACATAAGTTCACTTAAAATAGAGATTGATCCAATATCCTCTATTCACTTTTGTCCATTTACCTTGAGCATCATTTTTTTTCGGAGAAACAAAACCTTATATTTTCTTATGTGCCTTATATGGTTCAGTTTGCGACTTAACAAATTGAGAAAATGGCATACAGTAGACCTCCCCCCATTACTCCAGCTCAAATTCAATAGTTATCAGATATTCACCATCCACAGGATTACCGTTTCTAGTTGCCGGAAGCCAATTCCATGTGTCAGGAAAAGTACGTGCTACCCTCATCACCTCACTATCTAAAAGCGGGTTGAGTTTTTGGGAAAGATATATTGCCCACAACTCTCCTTCTTTACTTATTTTAAGCGCCAACACCACCTCTCCAGCAAGTTTCTGCTTACGGGCTTTTTGGGGGTAGTAGATATTATTCACGATAAAGAGATATGGGATTATAGGACTTCCAAGAAACAGACAAGGAGTACCCTGTTTAATGTCTTCTATATCTTTTCCTGACATCTTTGTTACTCTACTCATATCGTAATCATACTCGAATTCAAACACACCATCTAACGAGAAGTATTGCCATAAACCAGCTTCCCTGTCTTCAATATAGTTTCCATTCTCAATAATCTTCTTCTTATAATAAAGTTTATATTGGCCATCCTTTACCGATGTGTCTGATTTCTGCACGTGATACTCGTGGGTAAAACTACTGTTTGTAACAACCTTTTTTATTTGAGCCGGGGTATAAATAGTACCAAAGAAAAAGCCAAATAGTAAAAA
>JALVBA010000076.1 GCA_027010905.1 Marinilabiliaceae bacterium | reverse complement strand
ACTATTGCCGCTTAAGTTTATAACGGAGTATTGAATAATAAAGATCTATTATATCTCTTAATGTTTTTCCTGAAGCTCTATACCTTTGTAGCAAAACAACCTGCCACAAAAGTTAGAAAGCACAAAGACGTTCGGAATCCATAGTCATAATCAATTAAATTCAGACAGGAAATTTTTCGTTCAACCACTCTTTTAATCTGCCCTCAAACTGCTTCTTAAGATCTTTAATTTCGCCGTAAGGCTCATCATCAATTCTCAGCTCTCCTTTAGTAACATGACCTAAAATAGAGAATGGGAATGATGCATCAACCATGAAATCAACAAAATCATCCTGATTTTCAGGCGAAACTGAAACAACCACTCTTCCTTGTGATTCACCAAACAGAAAGGCCTCTTTTCTGACCTCAGCATCGGAGGTGATATCGAAACCAAACTCCAATGGTACAGAGCTTTCAAGAAGGTTGAAAAACAATCCTCCGTTTGAAACATCATGAGCAGACCTTACAAGATTCTGATTTATAAGTTGTATGACTATTTGCTGCAACTCTTTCTCTTCTGTCTCGTTGTAGTATGGAGGAAATGACTCTTCAACTTTTAGAACATTAACGGCATATTCGGAGCTGTTAACATCATTCTTTGATCTTCCAATCAGGAAAATCATATCGCCCTTATGTTTGTACGAAACAGTGGTGTAGTGCTTCTTATCTTCAATTACACCAACCATGCCAATCACCGGAGATGGAATGACAGATTTTACCTGCCCCTCAACAGAGTGCTGGTTATAGAAACTTACATTACCGCTAATTACCGGTACGTTATAATACTCACATGCGTGCGACAGGCCAATGATTGACTCTACAAATTCGCCATACACATCGCTGTTGTACGGATTTCCAAAATTCAGACAATCAGAAATTGCAGCAGGCACACCACCAGAGCATGCGATATTCCTCATGGCTTCTGCAACGGCTATTTGAGTACCAATATTTGAATCAGCTTTCATGAAGTTGGGATTACAATCCATGGTTACTGCAAGTGATTTGTCGCTACCGTCAATCTCAATAAATCCGGCATCTGAAGGGTATTTCTGATTTGAACTCTCTTTTCTCAAAGTTTTGTCAAACATATTGCACAACCACTTCTTCGATGCTACATTCATACTCTTTGTCATTAGCTTAACAACATCAGGGTAGTGGTCAGGCTCGGGATATGAATCGATATCAATATTAACAATCTCCTTTTTTGCAATAGAATACTCTCTCTCGTATATCGGTGCACTATCACCCAAACCCACATACTCAAAAGGTATTTCGGCAACAATAGAGTCACCATCGTAACAATTAACAGTTTTGCCGTCAGTAACCTCACCAACAATTGAGATTGGCAGATCATCAACTTTAACAATCTTCTCAATAATAGGCTCATCTTCCGGTTTGAAACAGATTAAAATCCTACCCCATGTCTCTGCAATAAGTTTCTCTTTTGCAGTCAGTCCATCCTCCCGGCATAAAACTTTATCGGTATAAATATTCATACCGGTTTTTCCTCGCTGAGTCATCTCAATGGCTGCACCAACTAAACCCTGATCGCCGATAGTTTGAATACCAACAATACATTTTGTGTCAACAAACTTACCAATGGCAGACAGCAGTTTTGTTTCGATAGTAACGTCCATCATCTGATCCATAATCAATGACTTAGTCTCAATATTGTTAACCACGTCAGAGGTGAAAGCATCATTGTCAATCCCGTCATTTCCGGTTAAAGCACCAACAATAGCTATCTTGTTTCCTTTGCCGGCAGCAATTCCTCTCACAATATTATCCTTTGGCACAACCCCAACAGCCATGCTGTTAACAATAGGACTTGAGTTAAATCCTTTGTCAAAAAACACCTCCCCGGCAATTACAGGCACACGAAAACCCTTTTCAAATTCTGAGAATCCAACAGCAACCTCTTCAAACAGCCATTTTGCAGTATCCCTTTTCCCCTCTCCAAATCGTAAAGAGTCGAGAAATGCTACCGGCTTTGCACCCATTGCCATTATATCGCGCGTAACAACCCTCAAACCGGTACTGGCACCAAGTCGGGGCTGTATAGCACAAGGGTGATTATGCGACTCAACCTTAAACACACAAGCCATGCCATCACCTATGTCAATTGCACCGGCACTCTCTTCTCCAGCTTCAACCAATACATTTTCGCCCTTCTTTGGCAACAACTTAAGCCATCGAAGTGAGTTCTTGTATGTGGCATGCTCCGACCAAAGCCTTGAGAATATCTCCAATTCCAAATCATTTGGTTCTCTTTTCAATATCTCCTCTATTCTATTCAACTCCTCTGATGACAAGGAGGTGTATTCTCTATTTCTATTTTCAGATGACGGTTTAGCCATAACTCCGGTATTTTAATCTTTGTAAATATTTTAAAGTATTTTGCTACTTTTGCTATTAAATAATAGCATAAAGCAGTAATCTTTATTTTAGTGCTGAAAGTATAAAAAAATATTCAAAAACCAAATTGAATATTCAAATTTGAACAGACATGAACAGACTTGCAATTATTACAGGTGCAACATCGGGGATAGGAAAAGCTACTTCGGTTAAGTTAGCTTCACTAAAATACAACCTTATAATTACAGGGCGAAGAGAGTCAAGACTTGAAGAGTTGGCATCTGAACTGGAAAAACAGTACAGCCTAAAAGTTAAAATTTTGACTTTTGATATCAGGAATAGCAGACAGACTGAAGAAGCTATTGGCTCACTTTCCGGCGAATGGAAAGATATTGATGTATTGATAAATAATGCGGGACTGGCTGCCGGTGCCGATACAATCCAAGAGGGTCTCCTCAGTGATTGGGAGCAGATGATTGATACTAATATTAAAGGGCTACTATACATCTCGAAATTGATTATCCCGTTTATGATTGGAAGAGGTAAAGGGCAGATAGTAAATATCTCATCAATTGCCGGTAAAGAAGTTTATGCTAATGGGAATGTATATTGCGCAACCAAACATGCAGTTGAGGCAATTACCAAAGGTATGCGGATTGACCTGCTAAAGCACGGAATTAAAGTTTCATCTGTCTCTCCGGGGATGGTAGAGACGGAGTTCTCTATCGTCAGATATCATGGAGATAAAACAAAAGCTGATGAAGTGTACAAAGGGCTGACACCTCTGTTTGCCCAAGATATTGCCGACACTATTGAGTTTATTGTTACTCGACCACCGCATGTGAATATTAATGATATTTTAATTATGCCTACAGCTCAGGCAAGCGCGGTTTATAACCATCGGGAAGAATAATTTCAACGATGTAACGGCCATACTTTCCTGCATGTTTATCAGTGCGTACAACCATCTCATTGCTGTTCTCTTCAACTCTATATGCCATATAATTTTTTTGATTCCATTCCTCTCTTGTACTCCTCAGAATCTTTTTTTCTTCTCGATGTCTCCATGGTGTCAATACCTTGTAATACCAATTT
>JALVBA010000075.1 GCA_027010905.1 Marinilabiliaceae bacterium | reverse complement strand
AGATTAAAGAGCGTATTGTTGCCATTACTGGTAAGAAACGGGGGGTACTGCGCACACTTGCTAATCAGGAGGGATACAAAACTTTTGTTATCGCCGATGATGTTGGTGGAAGGTATTCGGTACTCACCCCTGTGGGTCTGCTACCTGTTGCCATTGCAGGCTTCGACATTCAGAAATTTGTTGAAGGTGCTCTTTTTATGGAGGGGCAAACAAAGCCGGGAGTATCATTCGATGATAACCCTGCTGCTGTTTATGCTGCTACCCGTAACGCACTTTACAACAATGGTAAAGCAATTGAAATTTTAGTTAACTACCAGCCTAAGCTTCACTATATGTCAGAGTGGTGGAAACAGCTCTACGGCGAGAGTGAAGGTAAAGATAACAGAGGAATATTCCCTGCAAGTGTTGATTTTACAACCGACCTGCACTCAATGGGACAGTGGATACAGGATGGTGTTCGCAACATCTTTGAGACTGTTGTTGCTATTACCAGACCAAACCACAATGTTGAAGTGCCTAAAGATGCAGAAAACCTCGATAGCCTAAACTATATTGCCGGCAAACGTATTGATGAGGTTAATAAGATGGCCGCTCTCGGTACCTTGATCGCTCATGTTGATGGTGGTGTGCCAAATATTAAGCTTGAAATTCCAAAATTGGATGAGTACTATATTGGCGAGCTGCTATACTTCTTTGAGAAGGCATGTGGCATAAGCGGGTACACTCTCGGTATCAATCCTTTTGATCAGCCGGGAGTTGAGGCGTACAAAAAGAATATGTTTGCCCTGTTGGGAAAACCCGGTTTTGAGAAGGAGACAAAAGCAATTAAAGCAAAACTCTAAAAATTAAAGAAGCCGGAGGAAAAATTCCTCCGGCTCATTCTAAAGTCTAAGAAATTATTGGTGCAACTTTTCAAGTTGGGTTATGCACACTCCAAGCACAAATAGAAAGAGGAATAGTAAAACAATCACTACCTTTGCATCAAATAAAATGAAAATGCGAATCAAAGAAGCAAAGTTTGTAAAAAGCAGTCAAAAGGTTAATGAGTGCCCCAAACCCACCATGCCCGAATACGCCTTTATTGGTCGGTCGAACGTAGGGAAATCATCTTTGATAAACATGTTGTGTAAAAGAAAGAAGCTTGCCAAAATATCGGGAACACCAGGGAAGACGCAACTGGTAAACCATTTCTTAATAGATGACAAATGGTATCTGGTAGACCTTCCGGGATACGGATATGCCAAAGTCTCCAAGACGAAACGGGCTATTTTCAGCAAGCTGAATGAGACCTATATTCTAACTCGTGAAAATCTCATGTGCCTTTTTGTTCTGATTGATTCGAGAATACCACTGCAAAATTCTGATTTAGAGTTTATAACTACCCTAGGCGAGAAAAAGGTGCCTTTTTGCATTGTCTTCACCAAAACCGATAAGTTAAAAAAGTCAACCTACGATGAGCAGATAACAGACCTTAAAAACCAACTGCTAGAACATTGGGAAGAGCTTCCTCCTCTCTTCCATACATCTTCGGTTAGTGGAAAAGGACGAGAAGAAATTTTGAACTTTATCGATGATGTTAATAGTCAATGGTAATCTGTCATACAGCAAATCACATACAAATTTAACCTGTATATATTTTCTAAATCAACGATAAAAGCATAACTAAATTGTCTTTTTTTTTATCTTTGCAAACACTTAATTATTAATAAATCATCTAACAACGCATTAAATGCCACCTAAAGCACCAATTAAGATTTTTCCGGGCAGTGCCACTAGATATCTTGCAGAAAAAATCAGTCTCGCCTCCGGCAGGAACATAGGGGATATAAACACTTTAAAATTCAGTGACGGAGAGTTTGTAACCAGTTTTGAAGAGACAGTAAGAGGAACCCATGTCTTTCTTATTCAGTCTACCTTCCCGCCGGCAGACAATTTGATGGAACTACTTATGATGATAGATGCAGCCAAGAGAGCATCTGCATACAAAATTGTAGCAGTAATCCCATACTTCGGTTTTGCCCGTCAAGACAGAAAGGATAAACCAAGGGTTTCGATTGGTGCAAAATTGGTGGCCGACCTATTAACGACAGCCGGTGTTGACCGTATAATAACCATGGATCTTCATGCCGATCAGATTCAGGGGTTTTTCAATATTCCTGTCGACCATCTCTACGCATCCTACAAATTCCTACCCTATATCCGACAGCTAAAACTTGACAACATGATTATTGCCTCGCCTGATGTTGGAGGTTCGAAACGTGCCAATACTTATGCCAAACACCTTGAAATGCCCATGGTTATTTGCCACAAGCAACGTGCTAAACCCAATGAGATTGGAGAGATGAGAATTATTGGTGATGTATCAGGAAAGAATGTTGTTATTGTCGACGATCTGGTTGACACAGCAGGTACTTTAACAACTGCCGCAAACATGATGATTGATCAGGGAGCAATAAGTGTAAGAGCTTTTACAACACATGCTGTACTTAGTGGTCCTGCTTACGAAAGGATAGACAATTCGCATCTTGCAGAGTTATACGTTACCGATTCAATACCACTATTAAAACCATCCCCAAAAATTAAAGTGTTGTCTATAGCTGATTTATTAGCCGATACTATCGAAAAAGTTTACAATTACCAATCAATCAGTAGTCAGTTTCTAATATAAAAATATTATCTTTGCGGCCACAATTTTTACAACGTGTGATGGGAAATTAAGACTCCCTCGCTTTTACGGCGAACTTAATTTTGAGTAGCACAATTAAATTTAACAAAATGAAAACCATTGAAATTAAAGGTTTCAAAAGAGAAACTGTTGGCAAGAAAGCCACAAAACAATTGAGAAAAGATGGCAGTGTGCCATGTGTTTTGTATGGAGGTAAAGAGGTAGTGCATTTTCATGCACCGGTGAATGAATTCAACCACCTTTTTTACACTCCTAATGTTTACGTTGTAAACATTGATATTGACGGGAAGAAATATCCTACAATATTAAAAGCCTCTCAATTCCACCCTGTATCAGACAAGCCTTTGCATGTTGATTTTCTGGAAATAAACAAAGATAAACCTGTTACTATTGAAGTACCGATAAAAGTAGAAGGATTTGCCATTGGTGTTCAGTCAGGTGGTATCTTAGTGCTTGAAAAACGGAAACTGGTAGTGAAAGGGTTATTGAAAGATCTGCCAGACGAACTGGTTGTTAATGTTGAGGCATTAGAAATTGGCAAAACAGTTAAAATTGGAGGATTGAGTTTCAAGAACATTGAACTGTTAGATGCTCAAAATGCTGTTGTAGTAGCTGTTCGTCTTACAAGAGCTGCACGTGCTGCAGCAGATGATTTAGAGCCCGGTGAGGAGGAGGAAGAGACCGAAGAGACCGAAGAAAAGACAGAAGAGTCAGAATCATAATCCGGAACTCCGGAAAAAGGAAGCCGGTATTAATACCGGCTTTTTTTAGTATGTCGGGCATGGTAATAGGCTGGCGAGGTGCAAGTCCTCGTACGTGCCGAGTTGATAGGAAACGTTAGCGATTGGCAATGGTGTTGTGGGTGA
>JALVBA010000074.1 GCA_027010905.1 Marinilabiliaceae bacterium | reverse complement strand
ATACTGCAATCTTTTAATGATATTAAAAATGATATTCTTGCACAAAAAAACACTTTTAAAGTATAAAACATTAACCAGTAAATAATTATGAAAAAACATAAAAAAATTATTAACCTACGAAAAGGGTTTATAATATTTCTCATGGGAGTTATATTAACTATCATTCTAATATATCCTTTCAACAAAACGGTTAATTACACTTCAACAAATGAGTATTGTATCAGCTGTCATGTGCATGACCATGCTGTTGATTCCTGGAGGCTCTCATCGCATGTTGATAACAAAGCCGGAATAGTAGTTGGATGCGTTGATTGCCATCTCCCCCCCAAAGGACACGGATATATTGCTGCTAAAATTAAGCATGGATCAAAGGATGTATACGGCTACTATTTTAAAGACTCAGCAGATTATAAGTGGGACATAAAAAGAACTGTTGAAAAGGCGAATGAGTACACATACGAGAAGTCGTGCAAAAAATGCCATGTAAACCTTTACCCTGTAGGATTAAGTGCAAAGGGTGCTGACTCTCACATTCATTATCAACAGTCAAATGGAGATATGACATGTTTGAACTGTCACATGCATGATGGGCACTACGACCCAACTTACAAACATGAGCAGAACAAAAATTTTACCGCTAAAATTACAAACAGAAAGATATACACTTCTCCCACAACAGTAACAAAATTTGCTGATTTCACTGAAACAATACCTCACTCTTCGGTATCCTTCAACATGAAGGCAATTGACGGTGGCGAATTTATGTTGGGTAGTCCTAAGAGTGAGCCTTTAAGAAGAGATGATGAAGGCCCTCAGCGAAAAGTTAAGGTCAGTCCGTTTTTCATGGCTGAGGTTGAAGTAACATGGGACGAATTTCTGGCATGGTTTAACGAGACAGCTGCCGAAGGACGTAAAGAGGATGACAAAGACCAGCCGGAAGCAGATGCCATGACCGGAGCAACTCCACCGTGGGGAGCTCCCGATCAGGGATGGGGAAAAGGGAAACGACCTGCCATTACAATGTCACACCATGCTGCCACCCAATATTGTCGTTGGCTTTCGGAGGTAACAGGTAAAAAATACAGACTTCCTACTGAAGCCGAATGGGAATATGCAGCACGTGGAGGCACCTCAACACCATACTTCTTCGAAGGTAGTTCGAAAGACTATTCAAGCCTGACATTTTGGAACAAGTGGTTTGGTGCTGATACAGCTGTAATAAGCTCTTATGTTATTTATAGTGAGAACAGCGACGGTAAAACACAAACTGCCGATAAAGTTCTACCAAATCCTTTTGGATTAAAAAACATGTCAGGTAATGTGTCTGAATTCTGCTCCGATTGGTATTCACCCGATACATATTCTAAATACGGTGAAAGTGTTACCGATCCTAAAGGAGCACCTAAGGGTAAAGAGCACGTTATAAGAGGTGGTAATTTCAGAAGTGATGCTGGAGAGTTACGCAGTGCAGCCAGAGACTACACACAAACTAAAGAGTGGCTAAAAACCGATCCTCAAATACCAAAAAGTATTTGGTGGTACTCCGATCAAAACTATGTTGGTTTCAGAGTAATTTGTGAACCCGGTTTTTTAAACAATGAGAAAGCACAAGCAGAATAAGAAGTAAAATAATAAATAATAAATCGTCAATCATAAATATCATGAGTAACAAAAAAAAAATAAATCGTAGAAAATTCATTGAAAATACAGCTATTGCAGGAGGCTTGGGAATTATTGCAGTTAATGCTCTTTCATCGTGCAGTAAGAAAAAAACTGCCGAAGAGTTAGGGCTTCCTCCCGTTTTAGACCATGCACCTAAGGGTAAAAAACTAAAAGTAGGATTAATAGGATGTGGACACCGTGGTACCGGTGCACTAATGAATTTTTTAAGTGCTGGCCCCGGGCTCGAGGTGGGTGCACTGGCAGATGTCTTCCCCGATAAGATTGAAGGGGTGCGTGAACGTCTGCGCAAATATAAGATGGATGTTTCAGACGACGTTTGCTTTTCCGGTCTTGACGGTTACAAAAAAGTTATGGAAACAGATGTTGACGTTGTATTATTGGTTACACCTCCGTACTTCCGTCCGATACACTTTAAGGCAGCTATTGAAGCAAAAAAACATGTATTCATGGAGAAGCCGGTTGCCGTTGACCCGGTGGGTATTCGTCAGGTTATTGCAACAGCAAGAGCCGCAAAAACACTTGGACTAAATGTTGTTACAGGTACTCAACGCCGCCATCAGGAGGACTACATAAGAACCTTTGAGCAGGTTGCTAATGGAGCTATTGGTGAGCCGTTAGCAGCTAAGGCGTACTGGAATCAGGAGCATGTTTGGTTTCGCCGTCGTCAGCCGAGTTGGACTGACATGTATTACATGCTGCGTAACTGGAATAATTTTTCATGGTTAAGTGGTGATCATATCCTAGATACACACATTCATAATATCGATATCATTAACTGGTTCATGGGGAAACACCCCGACTCGGCACTTGGTTACGGTGGTCGTGCTCGAAGAGAAACAGGCAACCAGTATGACTATTTCAGTATCGACTTTAATTACGGTAATGGAAAGTTTTCGCATAGTATGACCCGCCAGATTGATAACTGTGCCAATGGTGTTGGAGAGTTAGTTATGGGAACAAAAGGGTACACAAACTGCAAAAACGCCATATATGACCACGACGGAAATATCATTTGGCAATATGAGTATCCTAATGATAAGGATGGCAATCCGATGAAGCAGGTTAAAATTACACCATATATTCAGGAACATATCCATCTTGTTACAGCCATACGAACAAACATCTATGTGAATGAAGCTGAGCGAACAGCCATTTCAAACCTCACAGCAATAATGGGGCGCGAAGCCGCATACACCGGGAAAAGAATTTCCTGGGATGAGATTATGAGCTCAAAACTTAAATTAGGGCCAAAAGAGATTACTACCGGTAATGTGAAAGATATGAAGAAATACGAAACTGTACCTATTCCGGGAACAGCACTGAAATCATAGATAGCTACGGCAATTGAAAGATATATGTACGAACTATTTTCGCACAACAGACCATAACAGAATAGAATTGGTGATTTGACAATATTGCAATACAAATAATTAAACCTATTAACACTATAAAACATGTCAAAAAACAGATTATCGAGAAGATCGTTCCTGAAAAAAGGAGCTGCTGCAACTGCTGCTGTATCGCTATTCCCAACTGTAGTACCGGCTTCGGTGCTTGGCAGGAACGGGGCTGTTGCTCCAAGTGACCGTATTGTAATGGGACTTATAGGTGCCGGTGGTATGGGAAACCACGACATGCGCCAGTTCCTGAATAAGAAAGAGACGCAGATTGTGGCAATATGCGATGTTGACAATCGTCATCTGAAATCAACAAAAGCAACTATCGATAATAAGTATGGTAATAAGGATTCACGTACCTATCGCGACTACAGAGACTTTCTCGATAACGAAAAGCTTGACGCTGTAATTATGGCTCTGCCCGACCATTGGCATGGAATAATAGCTACAACAACAGCTAATAAAGGATTGGATATTTATGGTGAAAAACCTCTTGCCCGTACAATAAAAGAGGGTCGTACCATTGTAGATGCAGCCCAAAAGAACAAAATTATCTGGCAAACAGGTAGCTGGCAACGTTCGGTAGGAAACTTTAAAAAAGCTGTTGAACTTGTCCGTAATGGTGTTATAGGTAATGTGACCCGTGTTGAAGTTGGTCTGCCAAACGGTAATGCCTCAATTGGCACTCCCCCCATTCAAAATCCTCCTGAAGGAGTCGACTGGGACAGGTGGCTAGGGCCCGCTCCTAAAGTACCTTTCAGAGGTGTGTTACACTTTCATTGGCGATGGCTGCAGGACTACTCAGGCGGACAGCTTACCGACTGGGCAGGTCACCACGTTGACATTGCAAACTGGGGACTTGATTTTGATCAAACAGGCCCTGTTAGCATAAAGGGAAAAGGTGTTTATCCGGCTGAAGGAATATACAATGTACCTGTTGAATATCTGATTGAAGCAAAATATGAAAATGGTGTGAAGATGACTATTGCCAATGCTCAATACTTTGAAGACAAACGCAGAAATGGCATTTGGCCTAACATTGGTGCTGTAAGATATGGTATGGGTACAGTGTGGTATGGCGATAAGGGATGGATTCATGTAAACCGCAGTGGCTTATGGGCTTCTAAACCCGAATTCCTTAAGGTACCGATGAGTAGTCTTAAAACAAGAATCTACAACAGTACCGATCACTGGCAAAACTTCCTCGACTGTGTTAAGAGTCGTGAAAAGACTGTTGCACCTGCTGAAACTGCTCACAACTCTATTAGTGTTGCTTTAATTGGAGAGATTGCAATGCTAACAGACAAAGAGCTTAAATGGAATGCAAAAAATGAACGATTCACAAATAGCGAATATGCAAACAGACTATTAAGTCGTCCTTTCCGTGCACCATGGAAGATGCCCTCAATTTAAAAATATAATAAAACAGACAGAGTACTTCTGAACTCATAATTTTTGGACAGGTCTCTGTGTTAATCATTCAATAAAAATTTAACAGATGAAAAAAATATTCCAACTTATTGTAATTGCACTACTTTCTCTGTCGGTTCTATTCGGCTGTAAAGAGAATAAGCTGAAAGCACTTATTGTTACAGGTCAGAATAACCATAACTGGGAAGAGTCGCATATTATCTTGAAGAAGATTCTTGAAAACAGTGGTACATTTAATGTAGAAACATCAATTAGTCCGGCCAAGGGTGAAGATATGAGCAGTTTCGTACCCGATTTTTATGCCTTCGATGTTATTGTTCTGGATTACAACGGCGATGAATGGCCTGAAAAAACTAAGAAGAACTTTGAGAAATATGTAAAAGACGGTGGTGGTGTGGTTGTTTATCACGCCTCCGACAACTCATTCCCTGCCTGGAAAGAGTACAACGTGATGATTGGCCTTGGAGGATGGAAGGGGCGTAATGAGAAATCAGGCTCCTACGTGTACTACAACAACCGCGATGAATTGATTCGTGACAACTCGGAAGGGAATGGCGGGGAGCACGGCCCTCAGCATGAATTCGTGATTGAGATACGTGATACTGAACACTCAATAGTAAAAGGATTAAACAAAAGATGGCTACACAGCCAGGATGAACTGTATTCAAAACTTCGTGGCCCGGCACAAAATATGAATATCATTGCCACGGCATACGCTGACACTTCATACAAAGGCACAGGAAGACACGAACCAATCTTGATGACCATTGAATACGGAAAAGGAAGAGTATTCCATACCGTATTAGGCCATGTAGGTAGCGAGAAGGTTCACTATGCAACACAAGATGCTGGTTTTATCATAACACTTCAACGTGGTGCTGAATGGGCAGCTACCGGAGAAGTGAAGCAGCAACTTCCGGAAGACCTGCCAAACGTAGGGTCAGCTTTTCTCCTGCCAAACTACAAGTTTTATACTTTGGATGAACTCTTTGCTAAAGCTAAATCTTTTGAATATGGTAAAGCTCAGAAATATCTTTATCTGATTTCTAACAGGATAAGAGAAGCCAAAGGAGGTTCTGAAAAACTAAAAGACTTTGAGAATAGAATACTAAAAACGATGCAATCGGACGATGCAACAAGTGAATGTAAAAACTATTTTTGTAGAGAGCTGAGTTGGATGGGAAGTGAGAAGAGTCTTCCTCTGCTTAATGAGTTGCTCAAAAATGATGAGACATCAGAGATGGCTCAATTTGCACTCACAAGATTACAGCAGCAATAAGGATTATTTTTTTGTAAACTAATTAAACCATTTTAATATGAACAATCTACTTTTATCATTGACAATACTCTTTGCTTCACAGCTTGTACAAGGGCAGAAGATTGAACCTAAGCAGACCGAAGACTGGAGATCGAAACCTGATATTGTTACTCCTGCCAAGAAGTGCAATATTCCCCCAAGCGATGCAATAATACTCTATTCGGGTAAGAGTGACGCGGCCAAATGGGAACAAGCTGACGGACAACCACTAAAGTGGGATGCATCAAAAACCCTGACAACTGTCAAGCGTTCAGGTTCTGTTAGAACAAAACAGGCTTTTGGCGATATCCAACTTCACATAGAGTGGAAAATACCTAAAAAGGTTGAGGGTGACGGACAAGGACGTGGCAATAGCGGAGTGTTTCTTATGGGGCTTTACGAAGTGCAGGTACTTGATTCGTACAACAACAAGACCTACTATAATGGACAGGCAGGCAGCTTGTATAAACAATATTCACCTTTGGTAAATGCCAGTCGCAAACCCGGTAAATGGCAAACTTACGATATCTTCTTCACCGCACCTCGGTTTTCTGAAGATGAAATTCTTTTAATTCCCGCCTACATAACCGTTGTGCATAACGGGGTATTAATCCAAAACCATGTTGAATTGGAAGGACCAACTATCTACTCCGGAATACCAGGATACAAATACCATGCAGACAAGCTCCCCCTTCAACTTCAAGATCATGGTAACCCTATTTCATATCGTAACATTTGGATTCGTGAATTAAAACAACAAGACACAAAAACAATTCTTATGGCAAAAACGGATCCTCTCGAAAAATATGGTTGGAAACTGGCCGTTCAGGCATGGTCGTTTAATAGATTCACTTTTGTTGAGGCTGTTAAGTTTGTAAAAGAGCTGGGACTAAAATATATTGAAGTTTTTCCTGGGCAGAAGATCAGTGGCATGGGAGATGAAACAACTCACTTCTCTGCTGATAAAACAACCCGCAAGAAGATTAAAGATATTCTGGATCATTTCGGAATTAAGATGATTGCTTACGGTGTCGTTAACGGCAAAACACCTGAGGAGTGGACACAGATATTTGAATTTGGTAAAGAGATGGGTATTGAAACAATCAATGCAGAACCTCCTTTTAAAGATGTACCTTTGGTTGATAGTCTGGCTAATGCTTATGGCATCAGAGTTGGTATTCATAATCACGCCAGAGCTACTCACTACTGGCAACCAAAAACCGTATTAGAGGCTATCGATGGACATTCTAAAATGATGGGTGCATGTGTGGATAATGGTCATTGGATGCGCTCAGGAATTGACCCTATTGAATGTTATCGTCAATTGAGCGGTCATATCAACTCACTACACATAAAAGACATGAATGAGTTTGATAACCTGAAAGCTCACACTGTACCTATAGGAACAGGGAAAGCAGATATTCCGGCAATGCTCGAAGAACTAAAAGACCAAGGCTTTAAAGGAGTAATGACAATTGAGAATGAGTACCATTGGGAAAATCCACTGCCCGATATCAGAGAGTCTGTTAACTATTTGAAAAAGGTAGCTGCAGAATTGTAGACCCTTTTCTCTCCAAAAGAGAGGAAAAACTAAGGTGCAACAAAAGAACAAGCCCTGTAGATGCGATAGACCTCACCCCCAACCCCTCTCCCAAAAAAGAGGGGAGATAAAACGAAGCAAGTTCCAAAGGAACGGTGCAGGATAAGCCCTGTAAGGGCGCAATATTATAACCCCGGGCATCGCCCGGGGTCAATAGAAATGTAAAATAGTTTTGGCGCGATTTTTTATGAATACAAAAATCGTGACAAAACACAAAACAAAATATCATGAGACCAGTAACACTATTCACAGGCCAATGGGCAGATTTGCCATTTGAGACGATTTGCAAAAAAGCCAAGGAGTTTGGTTACAACGGGCTTGAACTCGCTTGCTGGGGCGACCACTTTGAGGTGAACAAAGCCGATGATACCTACATCGAGCAGAAACTTGAAACCCTTCACCATTACGGTTTAAAGGTCTATGCCATCTCTAACCACCTCGTGGGGCAGGCAGTGTGTGATCTGATAGACGAACGTCATAAAAGTATCCTGCCCGATTACATCTGGGGCGACGGTGAGCCTGAGAGTGTGCGCTGTCGGGCAACCGAAGAGATGATTAAAACAGCCCATGCAGCCAAACAGCTCGGAGTGAAAATTGTTAACGGGTTTACCGGCAGCTCAATTTGGCATCTGCTCTACTCCTTCCCTCCTGTTACAGAAGAGATGATTGGGGCAGGCTATAGCGACTTCGCCAAGCGATGGACTCCCATAATGGATGAATTTCAGAAATTAGAAATTATGTTTGGACTGGAAGTACATCCCACAGAGATTGCCTTCGACATAGCATCAACCGAAAGAGCACTTCAGGCTATCAATAATCATCCCTCTTTCGGATTCAATTACGATCCGTCTCACATGGGCTATCAGGGTGTTGACTATGTAGAATTCATCCATAGGTTTAGTGATAGGATAGTTCATGTTCACATGAAAGATGTTGGCTGGTCGTCCAAGTCAGTTGATGCAGGTGTGTTTGGTGGAAACCTCAACTTTGGTGACCGCCGCCGATTCTGGGACTTCCGTAGCCTGGGTCGTGGAAACATTAATTTTGAGGAGATTATCAGAGGTCTGAACCGGGTTAACTATACCGGACCTCTATCAGTAGAGTGGGAAGATATAGGCATGGATCGTGAACATGGTGCTAAAGAAGCTTGTGAGTTTGTGCGCAAGGTGGACTTCCCTCCATCCGATTTGGCTTTTGATGCCGCATTCGATAAGGAGAATCAATAGGAAATTATTGAATCATATTGTGTTAAAAAACGCTATGGTAACAATAAATTTCGGCTCTATGTCAAACATAGTGGTTATATATAAATAATTCAAAAAAAAGAAGATCACAGAGCTTTTATCAATAAATAACGGGATGACTTTTATCAGCCATCCCGAAAATTTTATTTTAGCGATGTATATCCATAATCACTTTTTGCTCGTCGGTAAGCATTGCTCGAACACTCTGCTGATGTGATAATTTGTTCCTTGCCATTTCGAGTTTTACTTTTCCCATCTCATCCAACAACTTATCAATATCTTTCAGATTTACATCATCAACAGAAGTAATTGTTCTCAATTTTGCCTTAAATTCTCTCAGCTGATTACGAAACTGAGTCATCGATTTCATCTGCTCAACTCTAAGAGTTTTTAACTGCTCCTGCTGCTCAGTAGTAAAATTCATCATTCCACCCTGCTTCATTCCAGGTCTGTTACCGGATATACCCATCATGCCACCTTTACAATGCATTCCACCATTGGCCTGCATTCCTTGTTTTCCATTCATGCCCATTCCTGATCCACTCTGCATTCCGGGTTTCATTCCCTGCTGAGACATTTTCCCCGGCATTCCTTGCATACATGGTCTGCCCTGCTTCTGTCCTGCATTTCCATGTATCTGCTTTGCACTTGATTGATTTTTATGGAAACTTCCCTTTCTTCCTCCCTTATCTCCCATTCCTACATGAGCATCAAACACCACACGTTGCTCATCGTTGAGGATTTTACGAACTTCAACTCTCATTCTAACTTTCTGCTTAACCTGTTGAGTTTTCAGCTTTTCAATATCGGTTAGTACCTTTTCAGCACCCTTAACATCAACGTTATCACCGGTTGTGAGACTGCGTAAGCGGGCTCTCTTCTCATTCAACTCATTTCTTACCGGCAACGAGTTTTTCATCATCTCTATTCTCAACTGCTTAACCTGCTCTTTCTGCTCATCGTTAAGGTTGTCTAGCATCATGCTCTGATGCATTCCTTTGTGCATTCCGCGGTGAAAACCTTCACCTCGTTTTCCCATAATACCATTCTCTCCTGCTATCGGAGCTGTGGCTGATGTTAACAATACCGCCAGACCGATTACCATAACTATAGATAAATACATTAACTTTTTCATGATTATAATTTTTAATATTTTTAAATAATTTAATACTGTAAACTAAACTTCGCGACGTTTAATTCTTGTTACTTATTTCGGGTTCTGAATACCGAACACTGATTTCTGATTACTGCCTACTATTCCGCCCCCGGCCTTCGCCTCTAAATGGTGGTCCTCCACCATGTTTCATTTTACTCATCATCTTTTTGTGCAGCTTATCGAAGGTATTTCGTTGCTCTTCGCTTAGTATAGACTTCACATCTTTAAGATGGTTTATATTCTTCCATTCAAAAATCATTTTTTGAGCCGTAATATCCTCGATTAACAGAGCTATCCGTCCTGAATCCTGCACTTCGGAAAACACCTCATTGCCAAGCAAAACCCTAAGACTATCTATCTTTTTCATAGTCTGTACTACCTGTGCAACATGTATTCGTTTCAGCTTGGAGTACTCTTTAGCCTGAATAGAATCCATCTTCAACTCCTTTATCAGGTAGCTTTTATATTTATTGTACCCCTTTGACCCGACTTCCTTCGTTCTGTCTCCCCTTAATAAAGTTATACTACCCACATCTGTTCTATTGATCCAAACACCAATAAAAACAATGTTGAGCACTAAAAATAGGATTAATAACGACCAGCATACTTTACTCTTCTTATCCATTACTATATTATTTAATTCTTTCGATTTATACTTATCATCCCAATAACGAGATTTCACTTTTCAGCTCTTGCCCTATTCTTCTTCAGTAAAGTCATAATATGTTCCTGATGCCAGATTTGTCCACCACTGATCCTCCTGATCGATATTGTATTTTGAGGAGAACTCACTTAACATGTCATTCTTACTCTCCGGCTGTTTCAGGCTGGTAATTAGTATCAGTAGATTACCAATTACAGCAAAAACGATTAGAGATGCGGCAATACGAATGTATGGCATAAAGTTTACTGTCATCACCTTACCTTTAGCAACCTCCTTTTCGAAACGTGCCATCACATTTCCGGCAAATGATTCAGATGGTTCAACTCTGGGGATATTCTCTGAATACTCCAATATTGAATTAACCAGCTTCTCTATATTTTTATCACTCTTTTTCATCTTATTGCCTTTCTTCATATTTGACTCCGATATCTTCTTT
Organism: Marinilabiliaceae bacterium; assembly: GCA_027010905.1. Taxonomy (GTDB): domain Bacteria; phylum Bacteroidota; class Bacteroidia; order Bacteroidales; family Marinilabiliaceae; genus JAADEM01. The sequence goes on along the minus strand of JALVBA010000074.1, from coordinate 1,139 downwards.
TTCCTGCGTTTAACGTCATCCTTTCCCGTAGAAATAGTCTGACAATAGCTCCTTTAGTTTCTTTTTACCCCGCACCAATAGTGATTCCACCGATGATACTGAAGTCTCCATCACTTCGGCTACCTGCTCCTGCGAAAGACCTTCGAACCTTGAAAGGATAATCGCCCTTTTCTGTCTCTTCGGAAGCCTATCTACTGCTGCATGCAAAACCTGCTTCTTCTCCTCATCTTCCAGCTCACTGTTTGGTTGATTTGGAATTGAAACATTAAGTCGAGACATCGCCTCATTATCCATCTGTCTTAGTAAACCACTACCTCTTTTCTGCCTCTTTTTTGCCCTGATAAAATCGAGTGATTTATTCATTGATAATTTGTAGAGCCATGTTGAGAGCAAAGCTTCACCCCGAAATGTATTTATAGATTTGAATGCGTAGATAAAAACATCCTGAGCTATATCCTCGGCATCTTGACGATGGTTTAGAAATGAAAGACAGGTACTAAACACCAAACCCTGATACTCCAATACAAACGCTTCAAATGCCTTTGCATCTCCATCATTCAACTGTTTTATCAATGTTTGATTATCCATAGGTTTCACTCTTCATGTAGTAAGACGAGCAATCTGTTTCTTTCCTGTGTTGATGGTAATGTTAAAAATAGTTAATAAGTTAATCCTATCACTTATTTACTTCAGGTTACCAAATAAACTCAAAAAAATTATCCGGTGTAATAACCTTATAATCAGAATTAGGATAAGACTCTAAAAACCTTTTTGGAAACTTCACTTTCCCTTTTGTACCGTATTTGAATTCATACGCATAAAGCTTTCCTCCGTACTCTTCAATAAAATCAATCTCATTATTTAGCATAGGTACGCCAGAAATAGATATTTAAAAATTTATGTTTGTACAAGTTGGGGTAAAGTTTCACCGAATCGAGTAGGTAGGGGGATTACTCCCCCGCCCTCTCACACCACCACGCATGCTCTCGCACGTGGCGGTTTCAATTAATAGTGGCTCTATTCTAATTATTGTGTGATTCAAATTAAATTCATTTTTGCTAATGTTTCGTGGTCAAACTCTGATAGGTAAGTTTTCTTGACAGGACACCTGTAGGTTCTTTGGGAGAAATTCTCAATAA
>JALVBA010000073.1 GCA_027010905.1 Marinilabiliaceae bacterium | reverse complement strand
CTAGAATGCTGACTATTAGGTTGTTATAAGTTTTATGTCCCCTGGTAATCATATCAATACAGATTGTGGTAAAAATGTATTAAGATGCTAATTATCAGGGATTTAACCTAATTTTTTAACACTTTATTTTGCTGATTTTCAACATTTTATGTGTGTTTTTAACGAACTATTGTCATGCAGCAACATGCAGTTTTATCTAAAAATAATTCTATTTTTACAATGCTAATACATTGAAGTTAACCCAATTTATTAGCATTACGTTGAAAAATCTTACACACCTTAGCCAAAGCTGACATGAAAGCAATCTTACTTTTCATTATTCCATTACTAATTATTAGTTGTCAAACCGGTGAGAATAAAACTCAACAGAGTACCATCGAAAGCGATACGATTAAAACGATCACAATTGAAAGAGACCTTGCTCAGATTAAGGAGGATGGCGTACTAAAAGCCATTACTATATACAGTTCAACAAGCTATTTTATCTACCGTGGGCAACCAATGGGCTTTGATTATGAATTGCTCACAAGACTTGCCAAACATTTAGGCCTTAAGCTAGAGATAGTAAATGCTCGTGATATTGATGAATTGATAAATATGTTATTACGTGGCGACGGAGATATGATTGCCTATGCACTAACAATAACAGAGAACAGGCGAAAGTTGGTTGACTTTTCGAAACATCATGCTAAAACGCACCAAGTATTGGTTCAGAAAAAACCTGACAACTGGCAAAAAATGAAGCTCCATGAAATAGAGCGATCTCTAAAAGGTGATGCTTTAGATCTGATTGGTGATACTGTTTGGGTAAGGAAAAACTCATCGTACTACGACAGACTGATTAATTTGATGGATGAGATTGGTGATACAATCCACATCAAAACTCTTCCAGGCACTCTGGATACCGAAGATATTATTGAGATGGTATCGAAAGGTAAAATCAAGTATACTATTGCCGACTACAATATTGCATCAATACTTAGCAACTACTATCAAAATATTGATATTAGTGTTCCCGTTAGTCTTTCGCAAAGGCTGGCCTGGACTATCAGGAAATCTTCACCCCAACTGCTAAGTGCAGTTAACAAATGGATAATGGGAATAAAAAAAACAAATGACTATTATGCTATTTACGATAAGTATTTTAAAAACGGCAGGTCATTCAAATCAATAAACAGAAGTAAATATTTCAGCAAGAAAACGGGGAATATCAGCCCTTACGATGATATCATCAAAAAGTACTCCAAGCGATTAGGATGGGACTGGAGATTGGTAAGCTCAGTTGTTTATCAGGAGTCGAGGTTCAATATTAACTCCCGCTCCTGGACGGGTGCTTGCGGGCTAATACAGCTAATACCCAAAACAGCAAAATCTTTGGGTATAAAAAACTCTAAGGATCCAAATCAAAATATCAACGGAGGTACAAAATATCTGGATCATCTATTTAACCGATGGCCTGATATTCCGGATTCAATTCAACGGATTAAGTTCACCCTTGCATCATACAACTGTGGCTACAACCATGTTGTTGACGCACGAAAACTCACCATTAAATACGAGGGCAATGGCGATATGTGGGACGATAACGTGGAGGTATATCTAAAGAATCTGTCGAAGCCAAAATATTATAACGATAAGCTTGTCAGGTTTGGCTATGTGAGAGGGATTGAGCCCTACAACTATGTCAGGCAGATATTTGAACGGTATAAACTCTATAAAGATGTGATACCGGAGTAGAATTCTAATCCACATTGTCTCTTACCATCACCACCTCGTAGCTTCCGCATTTGGGGCATAAATAGATTGGATCATCCCCCATGCAGGTGTCAACAAGTTCAGAGTCTAACTCTTTGTCAGTACCTTCCCATTCGCATCGTTTGCATCTGTAATCGTATGTTTTTTCTGCCATTATAAAAGACTAAAAAGTAAATACTCTACCTGTTTTTAACTGCTCAATATTAAACTCATCGTAAAAGGCCGCCATTGCCGGCAGCTCAGTACAGTGCGAAGGATGAACATGCTCAATGTTTAATGACCTGAGGTATTCAATTGTTTTTTTAGTTTGCAAATTGTTGTGCTTAAGATGAAACCCTCCAACAACGGCTTTTACCTTCCTGATACCACTAACCTCCATCGCATATTCCACAATATTGCATATCCCTGAATGGGAACAGCCTGTAACCACTACTAACTCACCACCTATCTTAATTGCGATAGCAGAGTCGTCAGGCACAAAATCAGGAGTGCCACTCTCAACAACAAAGGTGGTTGTTTGAGATTCGAAATCATTGATACGGGTGATCTCTCCCAAAAAAATTATCCGGTCACTTATCCGGTATGGCTCTTTTGATACTATCAGATTAAACCTCCTTTCTAGTTCCTCCTTCTTTAAGGACAACCCAATATAGGAGTGATCAGTTTTACGATAACGTTTAATAAATGAGGAGGGGTGGGTTACGAGGGTTTTACCGGAAATGTGTTGTAGACCGTCGCCATGATCCCAATGGCCATGGCTGAGCACAACGGTGTCAACATCACTATCCAGATTATACCCAAGCATTTTAGCATTTCGGATAAAAAGGTCAGAATGACCGGTGTCGAAAAGGATTTTTTGATTGTCATGCTCTATCAGGTATGAAAGGCCATGCTCGGCACCAAACCTGCCACCTGCCACATTTTCGGTTAGAACGGTTATAGTTAGCTTACTGTTTGAAAGGATATTTTTCATCAATACTGTTTTCAATTATGGTAATTTCGCTGTTATTCAGGTTGTATAGTTCATAAACTAACCTATCAATTTCATCTTCTGTTTTTTTGTTTTATGAAATTAAATCTTTAATGCTGTTTTTACTATGTCAGGCAGTCTTATCGGTTTGCGGCTATTGGCATTAACAAAGGCTACAACAGAAAAAGCCTCGCAAATCCTTTTGCCCTTCTCATCAACAATTTTGAAATCAAACGCCATCTTTGGCCCTTTAATTTCGGTCAGAGTTGTCTCAATAGTTAGCAGCTCATCATAATTTGCCGGACTTTTGTAATCGATATTGAAGTTGATTACCGGAAGCATTATATTGTTCTCTTCCAAAACCTGGTCGTTAATGCCATACTTTCGCAGAAGCTCTGTTCGGGCTTGGTGGCAATAGCTTACGTAGTTGGCATGATAAACGTATCCCATTTGGTCAACCTCGCCGTAGCGGGTGCGTATTTTAGTCGTGTGTGTTATCATGATTGGTTATCTGGTTATTTGTAAAACTTTTTATCTGTAATAAAATCTTCATCATGATGTCCTAGATCTACTTCTACCTGTTCGTTTTGTCTGCTTTTAATACAGTCAATTGACGGCAAATATGGCTTTATATCAAGTATGGGAGAGCTGTTAAAAGCATCTATTCCAGACACATAAAGAATATCATTCTCTATCCTTTCTAGTTTTATAATTGAAAAACCTATTGGGTTCGGTCTTTTCGGACTACGTGTAGAAAACAATCCGAAATTATGTTCATGATTTGATGAAGGTGGATTTACATATGATTCCCATTGACCTACCTCATTAAAATGATAAAGTACAATTATATATTCAAACAGTACTATATAACGTAGTGCATCCTTGTATTGGTCATATATATGAATCTCTCC
>JALVBA010000072.1 GCA_027010905.1 Marinilabiliaceae bacterium | reverse complement strand
GTATTTGGAATGCTTAGTATGGGAGCATTAACAACTTATGCTCAAAACGAAGGAGAGCCGACCACACAGGTTGCAAACGAAACACAAACCGCTAGCGCAACTCAGGTTGCTGATGAAGCTCTACCCGAAGCTGCTCCGGTTGGTATCCACAAGCAGATAAAGACTAAGTTTATCGAAGGTGGTGCAATGTTTATGAGTTTTGTTTTGTTAGCACTTATTTTTGGTTTGGCAATTTGTATTGAGAGAATCATCTATTTGAATCTTGCATCTACAAACACTAAAAAATTGATTCAAAATCTTGAGAGTGCTTTGAGTGAAGGTGGTGTTGAGGCAGCTAAAGAAGTTTGCCGTAACACAAGGGGCCCTGTTGCTTCTATCTTCTATCAAGGACTTGACCGTTTTGATGAAGGAATTGAGGTTGTCGAGAAATCAGTTATCTCATACGGCTCAGTTCAGATGGGACTACTTGAAAAGGGATTAACCTGGATTTCACTTTTTATTGCTTTGGCTCCTATGTTAGGATTTATGGGAACAGTAATTGGTATGATTGAAGCCTTCGATAATATTCAGGCTATGGGTACTATTTCTGCTTCTGCTGTTGCAGGAGGTATTAAAGTTGCCCTTATTACCACAGTATCAGGTTTGATTGTTGCTATCATTCTACAAGTATTTTACAATTACATCGTTGCAAAAATCGATAATATTGTAAATAATATGGAAGATGCTTCTATCTCTCTATTGGATATTTTGGTAAAATATAATATGACTAAATAAGGTTGAAAGATGAGTAAATTATCAAAATATATAAATTACGTATTATATCTGATATTCGCCATTACGCTCGTTTATGCTGTAATGTTCTTTTTTGGCGAATGGAATGAGGATAGTGCCTATCCGCATCCGGTATATACAGATGCCTTTTTAAACTGGGCAAATATTCTTCTGTGGATTGCTATAGGTATTACATTGGTATTTGAGCTGTTTCATATAGTTATGAATCCTAAAAGCGCGGTTCGTACTTTAATCTCTGTGGGGATAATTTTAGTAATTGTTTTCATAGCTTACAGCTTATCTGACAAAACAACACTAGATATTATTGGTTATAACGGCACCGATAATGTACCCTCTATGTTAACTATGGCCGGTACAATGCTATACACTATGTATATCCTTTTTGGAGTTACTGTAGCTGTTATTTTGTATGCTGAGTTATCACGGTTTTTTAAGTAGTAATTAATTAGCCCCTCTTCTTGAGGGGAATTAAAGAAATAGTTTTATGGCAAAAAGAGAAATACCGGAAGTGAATGCAGGCTCCATGGCGGACATTGCCTTCCTTTTGCTGATCTTCTTTCTTGTGACTACAACAATGGATTCTGACACCGGCCTCGCCCGGACGTTGCCTCCTATCGTACCGGTGGATCAAGAACCACCACCGCCGATTAAAGATAGAAATGTGTTTAGAGTTCTTCTTAACAGCCAAAATCAACTGTTGGTTGGAGGTGAATTGATGGATATATCTGATCTTAAGGAAGCAGCCAAGGAGTTTATTGAGAATCCTGAACATAAAGATGATTTACCCGAATTTAAAGAGGAAGAGGTGTCGCTTTTAGGAGTTGTTGAGATCTCTAAGGGGGTAGTTTCATTGCAAAGTGACAGACAAACTGAGTATCAGGCATACTTAATGGTTCAAAATGAGTTAGCCGCTGCTTATAATGAGCTTCGACAAGCGCTTTCCAGAAAAAAGTTTGCTAAAAATTATGTCGATTTGGAAGATGAAGAGCGAAAAGCGGTAAGGGAAGTTTATCCGCAACGAATATCTGAAGCTGAACCAAAAAATGTAGGAGGAAAGTAATATGGGAAAATTTAAAAAAAGCAAGAGTGGTGGTCAACCGGCTATTAATACAGCTTCTTTACCGGATATTGTTTTTATGTTACTCTTCTTTTTTATGGTTAGTACAACTATGAAAGAGGTTGATATGAAAGTTTTGGTTAGTCCTGCACAGGCCACAGAATTGGTGAAACTTGAGAGAAAAGAGTTGGTTACGTTTATTTATGTTGGGATTCCTTTACGGGCGTTTCAATCGCTATATGGAACTGAACCCCGAATTCAGCTGAACGATCAGTTTGCTACTGTTAAGGATATTCAGAGTTATATTGCCCAGTCTCGTGACAATATGCGTGAGAGTGATCAGGCAAAAATGATTGTATCTATTAAGGCAGACAAGGAGAGTCCGATGGGTGTAATTACAGATATTAAACAAGCGCTACGTAAAGCAGCAGCTCTAAAGATAAACTATTCAGCAAATCAAGTGGCTCAATAGATTATTATAATTTCATAAAAAAAGGGTGCTCTTAATGAGTACCCTTTTTTATTTTGCAAAGATTAAGTTTAAACTGCTCCCTGAGAAATCATTGCATCTGCAACCTTTACAAAGCCGCCAATGTTTGCACCATCCATATAGTTTACAAAACCGTTGTCTTTCTTGCCATATTGAATACATGTTGAATGAATATCCTTCATGATAACCTGCAGTCGCTGATCAACCTCTTCTCTCGTCCATCCTAATCGCATACTGTTCTGTGTCATTTCCAGCCCTGATACTGCTACACCACCGGCATTCGCGGCTTTGCCCGGTCCATAGAGAATCTTCTTCTCAATATAAACCTCAATTGCATCAGGTGTTGATGGCATATTTGCACCTTCGGAAACACAGATACAACCATTTTTCACAAGAGTTAATGCATCCTGTTCTTCTATCTCATTCTGAGTAGCACTTGGAAGTGCGATGTCTCCTTTCTCGCCCCATGGTCGGCCACCTTTAATAAATTTAACTCCGTACTTTTCGGCATATTCAGATATTCTACCACGTTTAATGTTTTTCAGCTCCATTACCCACTCCAGTTTTTCTGTGTCTATTCCGGCTGGATCGTATATATAACCTGACGAATCGGAAAGAGTAACAACCTTACCTTCCAATTCAATAACTTTTTCTACGGTGTATTGAGCAACATTGCCTGAACCTGATACCAGAACTGTTTTGCCTTTGAAACTGTCACCTTTAGTGGCTAACATCTCCTTGGCAAAATATACATTGCCATACCCTGTAGCCTCAGGTCTGATGAGACTTCCTCCCCAGTTGATTCCTTTACCGGTTAGTATGCCTGTAAATTCATTTGCAATCCTTTTATATTGGCCAAACAAGAAGCCAATTTCACGTCCGCCAACACCTATATCCCCTGCTGGCACATCTGTGTTAGGGCCGATATGACGATAGAGTTCAGTCATAAAACTTTGGCAGAAACGCATCACTTCGTTGTCTGTTTTTCCTTTGGGATCAAAGTCACTACCACCTTTTCCACCACCCATAGGTAGTGTGGTAAGGCTGTTTTTAAAAACCTGCTCGAAAGCAAGGAATTTTAGTATCCCAAGATTTACAGTCGGGTGAAAACGTAATCCTCCTTTGTATGGGCCGATAGCCGAATTCATTTCAATGCGAAAACCTCTGTTCACGCACATATTGCCTTTGTCATCCAGCCATGGGATACGAAACATTATTACCCTTTCAGCTTCAACTATCCTGTCCAGAATACCGGCTTTTTGGTATTTTGGATTTTCGTTTAGAAATTCAGCTAACGATAAAACAACTTCATGTACTGCCTGATGAAATTCCGGTTCAGCCTGATTCTTGGCTTTTAATTCAGCCATAAATGAATCAACATTAATGAAGGGTGAGTGTGTCATAATTTTGATATTTAGTTGATTATTTTAACACACATAAGATAGAAATATTATTCTTGAATAACTATGATTTTATTTACTTTTTTGGGGGATGCAGAGCACCGTGGGGTGTAAAATATAAAAAAATCAAAATTCGTAAATTTTTCGGGTTAAGATTCATATTTTATTTATAACTTGAGAGAAGAGAAATTATTTGATATGTTAGAAGAATTAGACTTAAGACAATTTTCCGGTTTCTTTTCTGATACTGCATTTGACAGGCTAATGCAGAGAAGAATTTACAAGGTTCTGTTGATCTGTAGTGCTTACGATGCTTTTCTGCTTGAAGAGGATGGGCGCATTGAGGAGCAGATTTTCAATGAGTATGTTTCATTAAATCTTCGTTATCCGCCCCAGATAATTCATGTTAAAACAGCCAATAAGGCATTTAAAGTTCTAAAGGACGACAATATCGACCTTGTAATTACTATGCTTAGTGTGGGTGGTATGGATCCTTTCCTGATGGCTAAGAAAGTTAAGAAAAAACATGACCAGATACCCATAGTTGTCTTAACTCCCTTTTCGCGTGAAGTATCTTTAAGGTTGTCGCGCGAAGATACCAGCGCTATCGACTACATTTTCTGCTGGTTGGGTAATGCCGATATTCTGTTGGCAATAATAAAGCTGATTGAAGATGTGATGAATGTAGAGCATGATATTGCCGAGGTCGGGGTGCAGTGTATTCTACTGGTTGAAGACTCGGTTAGGTTTTACTCAAGCTATCTGCCACTGATTTATCGTATCGTCTTCACTCAATCGAAAAAGTTTATGGATGAGGGGCTCAATGAGCACCAGAAGATGATGCGAATGAGAGGTCGCCCCAAGATACTACTAGCCAATAATTATGAGGAGGCGATGGAGCTATACCTTAAATATAAAGATAACTTGCTGGGTATAATTTCTGATATTTCTTACGATAGGGAGGGTGAGAAGGACTCAATGGCTGGCATAAAACTGGCTAAATATGTAAAGGGTGAGAATCCTTACATGCCTTTTTTGTTGCAGTCGTCAAATATTGAATTGCAAAATTTTGTGACCAATGAGTTGCGAGTAGGATTTCTTTACAAACACTCTAAGGTGTTGCTTCAGGAGCTGAAATCATTCCTCAGAAAGTATCTTGGCTTTGGAGATTTCATCTTTATTAACCCCAAAACCAGACTGGAGGTAGAGAGGGTAAGTGACCTTAAGTCATTTCAGGAGAAGCTGTTTAATATTCCTGATGATTCCTTATTATACCATTTTAAGCGCGACCATGTTTCTAAATGGCTGAATGCAAGAGCCCTTTTTTCTATTGCCGAAGTAATAAAGCAACTTAAGGTAGAGGATTTTAACAGCCTCGAAGATACCAAGATTTTCATTTTTGAAACAATTGCCAACTTCAGATTTAATAAGGGACGTGGGATTATCGCTAAATTTTACAGGGAGAAGTATGATAAGTACCTCACCTTTTCGCGTGTTGGCGATGGCTCAATTGGCGGTAAGGCACGGGGACTGGCATTTCTTAATATGCTAATAAAAAAGCATAGTGTATCAGCAAATAAGTTCGATACGCTACTTACAATACCTACTACTGTTGTGTTGTGTACTGATGTTTTTGATGATTTTATGGAGGAAAATGACCTCTATTCTATTGGGCTTTCTGACAGAAGTGATGAGGATATTCTGGATGAGTTTGTGCATGCCGATCTGCCAGAGCGTATTGCCGGTGACCTGATTAAGTTTATCTCTGTTGTAAATAAACCTATTGCCATCCGTTCGTCAAGTGTGCTTGAGGATAGCCACTATCAACCATTTGCCGGAATATACTCTACTTACATGATTGCCCTTGATGAGGACACAGAGGTAACCCTAAAGCAGTTATGCGATGCGATAAAGTGTGTTTACGCTTCTGTTTTTTACAAAAGCAGCAAGGCCTACATGTCGGCAACAATGAGTGTGATTGATGAGGAACATATGGGAATAGTGCTTCAGGAGGTGGTTGGACAAAAGCATGAAGGGGTATTTTACCCCACCTTTTCAGGTGTTGCCAGATCGGTCAACTTTTATCCCATTGAGCCTGAAAAGGCAGAAGATGGCATCCTAAATGTAGCCTTGGGTCTGGGCAAACAGATTGTTGAAGGTGAGGTGTCGTTACGCTTCTCGCCTCTCTATCCGAAGAAAGTGTTGCAGCTCTCTACTCCTGATATGGCGGTAAAGGAGACTCAAAAGTACTTCTACGCACTCGACCTTAATGCCAATAGTTTTGTACCATCGGTTAACGACGGTATTAACCTAAAGAGGGTTGGATTAAGAGAGGCTGAAAAATATGGATCTTTAAAGTGGGTTGGTTCGGTTTACGATCTTCAGAACAATATCATCAGAGATGGCTTGATGCATAAGGGCATTCGGCTAGTCACTTTTTCAAACATATTGAAGTATGATGCGTTTCCATTGGCTCAAATTATTGACCGTATCTTAAAGGTGGGGCAGAGTGAGATGAATCAACCGGTTGAAGTGGAATTTGCTGTTGATCTCGAAACACCAACCGGGAAACCCGGTATCTTCTACCTGTTACAGATAAGGCCAATAGTTGATAGTGAGGAGACGATAAACGAAGATCTTGACAAGATAGAGCCGGAGAACACTCTGATATACTCAAAATCAGCGTTGGGTAACGGAATTATTAATGATGTGTACGATGTTGTATTTATTAAACAGGATGATTTTAATCCGGCAAATAATCGTGATATTGTTAACATGCTGGAGGAAATTAATATTAAGCTCAACGACGAGGGGCGGCAGTATGTGTTAATCGGACCCGGCCGCTGGGGGTCGCAGGATCCGTGGTTGGGGATACCTGTTAAGTGGACGCAGATTTCCGGGGCAAGGGTTATTGTTGAAACAGTTCTTGAAAACTACCATATTGATCCGAGCCAGGGAACACATTTCTTTCAGAATATTACAAGTTTGAGAGTAGGCTATTTTCATGTTAACTCGTTTAATAGTGACGATAATCTAAATGTGGGTTTTCTGAATAGTCAACCTGCTGTTTATGAAAATGAGTATATTAAGCATGTGCGTTTTAATAACCCGTGTGTAATTAAAATTGACGGAAAAAATAGTATCGGGGTTGTGATGATGCCGGAAGAGCCAAGCTGAGCTGCCAGCTCCAATACATATCATCTAATTTACATATATAGATAGTTTATTAAGTAGTTGTTAGTCATGTTGTAGAGCAGTATTAAAAAAGATTAAAATCTTCTATTGTGTGCTCTAAATAGTTACTTTTGCGGCATGAAACAAAAATTTCATTATGCAAGAAAATAAAGAACAACGACTTTTTAATGATTTCCCTCCTGTATCAACAGAGGCATGGATGGAGAAGGTTAAAGCAGACCTGAAAGGTGCTGATTTTGAGAAAAGGCTTGTGTGGCGTACAAACGAGGGCTTCAGTGTTCGGCCGTTTTCCAGAGTTGAAGATTTAAAATCACTTTCATATCTGAACGTACTTCCCGGAGAATTCCCATATATAAGAGGTAATGATATTAACACCGGTGGCTGGCTCGTGAGGCAGGATATTAACGTCAGTGATGTTGCTTCAGCCAATAAAAAGGCCTTAGACCTGTTGACAAAGGGAGTCACCTCTTTAGGGTTCTGTTTTGATGATGACACTGAAATATTTGAGGAGAACATAACTGCTCTTCTTGAGGGGATAGATGTTGAAGAGGAAGAGGTTAATTTTGAGGTTAAGACCGGTTTCAATACACTTGTGGAGGTTCTCTCCACTATCTTTGCCAATAAGCCTAAAGTAAAAGGCTCTATCAATTTCGACCCACTTGGAATCTACACGGTTACAGGAAAAGCTTGTCGTCCTTTTGATGAGGTATTTGATTTTACAAGAAGAGTGCTTGATTCGTTAAAAGATTTTCCCCACTTCAAATCTATTGGAGTGAGGGCAAACTACTTCAATAATGCAGGTTCAACCATTGTGCAGGAGCTGGCTTTTGCTCTGTCGATGGGTAATGAGTATCTGGCACAACTAACAGACAGAGGAGTATCTGCTGATGATGTAGCGGGAAATATAAAGTTTAATTTCGGTGTTGGCTCTAACTACTTTATGGAGATTGCCAAACTGAGAGCAGCCCGTTTGCTATGGGCAAATATTGTTGAGCAGTACAAGCCCAAATCAAAAGAGAAAGCTAAAATGCATATCCATTGTGAAACATCAGAGTGGAACAAAACAATTTATGATCCTTATGTGAATCTGCTTCGTACACAAACCGAGGCCATGTCGGCAACACTGGGAGGTACTCAGTCGCTGACCGTACTGCCTTTTGACACATTCTATAAAACACCGGATGATTTTTCAGAGCGAATAGCCAGAAACCAGCAGTTGCTACTGAAAGAGGAGTCCTATTTCGATAGGGTTGAGGATGCGGCTGCCGGCTCGTACTACATCGAGAATCTAACCGATAGTATTGCCACAGAGGCGTGGAAACTGTTTGTTGAAACAGAGGATAAGGGAGGTTATCTGGCAGCATTAAAATCCGGATTTATTCAAAAGCTGATTGGTAAATCTGCTAATCAACGCCGTAAAGCTGTAGCTACAAGACGAGAGAAATTCCTTGGAACTAACGAGTATCCAAATGTCACAGAGAAGATATCGGAACAGATTGATGAGGTTAAAAATTACAATACTAAGAGTGACGAGGCTGAAATAGAACCATTAAATCTTTTTCGGGGTGCTGAAGAGTTTGAAGCACTACGTCTCTCAACCGAAAAAGCGACAAAACAACCGAGAGTATTCATGCTAACCTTCGGTAATCTCTCCATGAGGATTGCACGTTCGCAGTTTATGGGTAATTTTTTTGGTTGTGCCGGATATGAGATTGTTGACAATAATGGATTTGCAACTGTTGAAGAGGGAGTAGAGGTAGCTAAAAAAGCAGGTGTTGATATTGTTGTTCTCTGTAGTTCGGATGATGAGTACACAGAGGCTGCACCTAAAGCATTAGAGTTGTTAAAGGGAGAGACAACTCTTGTTGTTGCCGGTGCACCTACCACAATGGACGAGTTGAAGGCAAAAGGAGTGGAGCACTTTATCCATGTCCGCACTAATGTACTGGAGACGCTGAAGATGTTTAATGAGAGATTAACACAGAGACACTAAGATACAGAGTTTTTATGGGCACACCTTTGGTGTGTGGTTATTACAAAATAGAAATGCTTTGTGTCTCCGTGTTCATCAAACTACTAATATGAATGAAAAACAGTATGATAATTTAACACAGAGACACTAAGACACAGAGTTTTTATGGGCACACCTTTGCTGTGTGGTTATTACAAAATAGAAATGCTTTGTGCCTCTGTGTCTCCGTGTTCATCAAACTATCTAATATGAATGAGAAACAGTATAACAAGTTGACAAACGTAATTATTGGTGCTGCAATTGAAGTTCATCGTCAAATGGGGCCTGGTTTGTTAGAGTCAGTTTATGAGGAGTGTTTGTTATTTGAATTAGCAGAGAGAGGAATAAAGGCAGAGAGACAGGTGAAATTGCCTTTGAGATATAAAGGTATTAAATTGGATAAGTATTTTTATGTTGATATTATTGTTGAGAACGAGATTCTAATTGAATTAAAGGTTGTTGAGGATATATTATCTGTTCATGAGGTTCAACTGGTAACATATTTAAAACTTGCGAATAAGAAGTTAGGACTATTAATAAATTTTCATGAAGCAGTACTATCCCATGGGATTAAAAGAAAAATAAACGGAATGTTATGAGAAATTAACACGGAGACACGAAGACTCAAAGTTTTTGAGCACACCTTCGGTGTGTGCAATTATAAATACAAAAAATCATCTTTGTGCCTCTGTGTTCATCAAACTATTTAAATTATGAGACCAGATTTTAAGAATATAGATTTCAAAAAAACGCCTCAGCAAGAGACTGGCGTTAAATCAAAAAAGACCGATGCTAAAGGTAACTGGGAAACATCAGAGAGGATACCTCTGAAGGGTGTTTATACCAATGAAGACCTTCAGGGGATGGAGCATCTGAACTATGCCGCCGGATTACCGCCTTTTTTACATGGGCCATACTCAGCTATGTTTGCCATGCGACCATGGACGATTCGTCAGTATGCAGGCTTTTCAACAGCTGAAGAGTCAAACGCTTTCTATCGCCGAAACCTTGCGTCGGGGCAAAAAGGGTTGTCTGTTGCATTCGACCTTGCTACACACCGCGGGTACGATTCAGATCATGAGCGTGTTGTTGGTGACGTGGGAAAGGCAGGTGTTGCCATCGACTCAATTCTCGATATGAATATCCTGTTTGATAGTATTCCTTTGGATAAGATGTCTGTTTCGATGACAATGAATGGAGCCGTGCTTCCGGTGCTTGCATTTTACATTGTTGCCGGATTGGAGCAGGGTGTGAAACTGGAGCAGCTTTCAGGTACTATCCAGAATGACATCCTTAAGGAGTTCATGGTGCGTAACACCTACATCTACCCACCTGAATTTTCGATGAAGATTATTGCTGATATTTTTGAGTACACCTCTAAAAACATGCCTAAGTTCAACTCTATCTCAATATCGGGTTACCACATGCAGGAGGCCGGTGCCACTGCCGATATTGAGTTGGCTTACACTCTGGCCGATGGTTTGGAGTATCTTCGTGCGGGTGTTGATGCAGGGATGGATATTGACACGTTTGCACCTCGTCTCTCATTCTTCTGGGCTATTGGGATGAACCATTTTATGGAGATTGCCAAGATGCGTGCTGGAAGAATGTTGTGGGCAAAGATGGTTAAGCAGTTCAATCCTAAAAACCCTAAGTCACTTGCTTTGCGTACTCACTCACAAACTTCGGGGTGGTCGTTAACAGAGCAGGATCCGTACAACAATGTGGGACGTACCTGCATTGAGGCAATGGGTGCGGCACTGGGACACACACAGTCGTTACACACAAATGCCCTTGACGAGGCTATTGCTCTACCAACGGATTTTTCGGCACGTATAGCCCGTAATACTCAAATATATATTCAAGATGAGACACAGATATGTAGGGCTGTTGACCCATGGGCAGGTTCATACTATGTGGAGTCGTTAACAAATGAGTTGGTGCATAAGGCCTGGGCACATATTGAGGAGATTGAGAAGTTAGGCGGAATGGCAAAGGCCATTGAGTCGGGAGTACCAAAGATGAGAATCGAAGAGGCTGCCGCCCGTACTCAGGCAAAAATAGACAGTGGTAAGCAGACTATTGTAGGAGTGAATAAATATCGCCTTGAGAAGGAGGATCCAATAGATATTCTGGATATCGATAACTCTGCAGTACGTATTTCTCAGATAGAAAGACTGAAAATGCTTCGTGCTAACAGAAACGAGCAGGAGGTGCAGGCTGCACTTAATGCGATTACCGAGTGTGTGAAAACAAAAAAAGGAAATTTACTTGAGTTGGCTGTTGATGCAGCACAAAAACGTGCTACCTTAGGGG
The DNA here is from genome assembly GCA_027010905.1 of Marinilabiliaceae bacterium. Lineage (GTDB taxonomy): Bacteria > Bacteroidota > Bacteroidia > Bacteroidales > Marinilabiliaceae > JAADEM01. The sequence continues at coordinate 894 of JALVBA010000072.1, read as the reverse complement.
AGATTTCTTATGCATGTGAAAAAATAGTTGGGAGATATAATGCCGTGATCAGATCAATTTCAGGAGTGTACTCATCGGAAGCTGCCAAAGATGGTGAGTTTGAAAAAGCGAGAGAGATGGCAAATGACTTTGCCGGTAAAGAGGGGCGTCAGCCTCGAATTATGATTGCCAAAATGGGGCAGGACGGTCACGACCGTGGTGCTAAAGTGGTGGCTACCGGTTATGCTGATATCGGTTTTGATGTGGATATGGGACCTCTGTTCCAGACACCTGCCGAAGCTGCCAAACAAGCTGTTGAGAATGATATTCATGTTTTGGGAGTATCGTCACTTGCAGCAGGGCATAAGACCCTCGTTCCACAAGTTATAGAAGAGTTGAAAAAACTTGGGCGTGATGATATTATGGTGATTTGTGGAGGAGTAATTCCTGCACAGGATTATCAGTATCTCTACGATGCAGGCGCAGTTGCTATTTTTGGCCCTGGAACATCGGTCTCAAAAGCCGCTATTGAGATACTTTCGCTGTTACTACAAAGTATAGAGGAGTAGATAGAATCAGAGTGGCGATGTGGCGATGAGTCACATCGTCACTTAACTTATTAACCAACACAAAAGGTAGACAAGCCGTAAAAATTAATTCTACAATAATATAAGGTATCGTGAAGTGTTTTCTTCAAACCCGCAATATCAGTGGGACACACATTGCGGCTATTTATACGATGCTTAATTGTTTTAATTGTTAGGTGGCCTACATCATTTAATGTCTTTTTCAATTCAAAGAAGTGAGCTTTACAATATTGCAAAAATGTTTGTAACACAATTTATTAAATCATACACAGAAGAGCCACCAGTAATAATACTTGATGCTGACGATACTAATCATAATGCGTACGGA
>JALVBA010000071.1 GCA_027010905.1 Marinilabiliaceae bacterium | reverse complement strand
GTATTATAAATGAGAAGAATATTCACTACATCTCTACAATGGAGACTATCCTTGAGTCGGAGAAGCAGAACAACAAAATAGTGACACTATCGCAGGAGAGAGTGAGTCAGGAGATGAAAATCAGGCAGCAGCGAATGATTATTATAATTATTGTGTTGCTTGCTTTTGTCCTCGCATTTTCGATTGCATTAATTGTGTTTCAAAATAGGTTGCGTAGCAGATATAAAACATTAAAATATCAGCAACAACTTCTCAGAACTCAGATGAATCCTCATTTTATTTTTAATGCTCTGAGTGCAATTCAGGTATTTATTCTTGAAAATGATAAGGAGAAAGCATCTCATTTTTTGAACGACTTTGCCAAACTAATGAGGCAGGTCTTGCGTAGCAGTAATCACGATTATATTACATTAAAATCTGAAATAGAAGTTATTGGTTACTACCTTAAACTTCAGCAGCTAAGGTTTAAGAATCCGTTTGAATATGAGGTTATGATAGATGAAAGCCTGGATTTAGACAATGTTATGGTTCCTCCAATGTTAACGCAGCCATTCCTCGAAAATGCCTTAGAACATGGGTTCAGACTAAAACAGGATGGAGGATTGCTTTATATAAGATTCTTAAAAGAGGGCAGATCTTTAGTTATCGAAGTGGATGATAATGGTATAGGAATTGATACGGTGATTGGGTATAAAAAGAAGAATCACGACTCGATGGCTATTAAGATAACAAAAGCAAGATTAGAGATTCTGGAGAAAAATGCAAAAGGCAAAACATCGTTTACTATCGTTGATAAGAAAAGAATTAATCCCGTTACAGAAGGCACTTTAGTACGATTTGTTTTACCGGTAATTAACACTAAGAAGAATTAAAAAGTATTATGGAAAAAGTGAAACTTTTATTAGTTGAAGATGATGTTTTCTATCAAAAAATAGTTGAGCGGGTAATAAAAAGGAATTTTCCGGAAGTAGTTATTACAGGGGTGGCTAAAGATGTTAAGTCTGCAAAAGAGTATATCGAAAAAGATAGTCCCCAGATATTAGTTCTTGATGTGAATCTGCCCGACGGCACATCATTCGACCTTCTTAAGCAGATAGATAAAAGTAACCACAGGGTAGTGTTTATTTCTGCCCACTCAGAGTATCTGGCTGAGGCTCTAAAATTCTCTTTTGTCGACTTTATCTTTAAACCCTTTGATGCTATCGATCTTACTGTTGCCATCGACGATGCTATATCTGAACTTCAAGAGAGTTACTATCATGTTAAGCTGGAGGTGTTGGTAGAAAATATTAACTCTGAAAAGGGCGTTAGTAAAATGGTGATTCAGGGCAAGAGAAGTGCCAAAGCAGTGGATATTAGTGATATTGTATGGGCAGGCTCTGTCTATAGCGGGTCGTTGTTTTACTTTTCTGATGACACAGTTTTTCTGTCTCCCTTACCGTTAAGGCGCTATGAACTTCTGCTCAGGTCTTACGGTTTCATGAGATGTCATCCTAAAACCCTCATTAATATTAAGCATGTAAGGTTTCTGGATGAGAAGAAAAACAGACTCTATTTTGGCGACGGACTTCATGTCAATTATGACCCACGTAAAACTAATCAGTTGAAAAAGTTTATTAAACAACGGTTGGTGAGTGTAGCAAGAAGATTGCAAGCATAGACACCGTGGCCTGATCACAACAAAACAGATATTAATATGATAAGAATTCTGCTTCTATTGTTACTTGTTTCTCTGATTCAACCTACCGCATCAGCACAAACAGACATGTTGGGCAGGAAGTACTATCCTGAATTTGACACAACTGCAAACAACAATTTGCTATTCCGGTTAGAGAATAATAACTTTTTGAAGAACAATGAATACTTTGGCAATTATGTTGAGGGATACACTTTAATAGGCTTTTCGCTACAACCATCGTTAATGTACTATGCAGGAAAACGATTCAGATTGAAAGCCGGTGTTCATCTCACACAGTTTTTTGGCGAGTCAGGATTTACCGATGTTCTACCTGTTATCTCGGCACATCTTAAAGCAACAGACCGGCTCGACATAATTATGGGAGCTCTGCAGGGTGATGTTAATCATAACCTTATTGAACCAATGTTTAACCCCGAGTTTCAATATCTACGTCCGGTGGAGAACGGTCTACAGTTTTTGTTTAATTCGTACAGGTTTACCATGGATGCATGGATTGACTGGGAACAGTTTATCACCTGGGGAGATACTATTCCCGAACGATTTACTGCCGGCTTAAGTACAAATACATATGTAACTAACCAAGGGAGTAAACTGAAAGTTAGTATTCCAATTCAGTTACTGGCATTTCACCAGAGTGGTCAGATTAGTGATTACAATGACCTCTCCTACTCACTGCTAAATACTCTGTTGGGGGTTAAGCTCAGTGGAGATACAGGAGAAGGGTTTGTAAACAGGGTTTGGTTTGATGCCTCCTATCTTGGTTACAAAGAGCTTTCGGGTCCTTACGGGTTAGATTTTGAGTCGGGTCATGCAATATATCCCGTTGCAGGGGTTAACTACAAATATGGACAATTAATGATGGGCTATTGGTATGCCGACAACTATTTTGCACTGAAAGGTAATCCTATATTTCAATCTGTTTCAAACTACAAAGGGTTCTACAGTCACTACAGAAATGTTGGAACAGTAAAGCTTAATTTCACCCGTACTTACATGAAAGAGCTAACTCTTAATGCCGGGTTTGCTGCCTACTACGATTTTCCGGCAAGCCAGTTCGATTACTCCTACGGTGTGAGCATTGTCTACACCCCGAATTTTAAAATAGCAAGCTTTTCAAGCCTGTAGGTTGTGAGGAGTTGTTCATGGTCGGTGATAGTGAAGTATCGGGAGTTCCTATTAATTCTACTTTAATAGATTAGAAAAAAATGTAATATTAGACATAAAATATTTTGCCAACTTATTGTTATTTAATATCTTGAAGTCAAATAAAACAAGGCAATAAAGAAAACAATGGGTAACGCATAAGCGAGACTTTGGATACCGAATATCACAAAATACAACACTTTATTTCGGAGTCTAATTGGGAACATAGGGCAGTGATTAGTTCTCAATCTATGGTGCAGAGTTTCATAATTTTCCAAATCAATCATATTAGAAATAACTAACTTTTTTCCTTTTGCTCTGATTAATAAGTTTTGCTGAGAGATTCTTATCGTTTGAATCACTTCCCATTGTTCAATATCCTTGTAGTATATAATTCTCTGTCCAAAAATTAAATTCTTAATCTTAAAGTATTCTCATTCCACTTCAATTCGATTTAGCCATTTTGTATAGGTTATTAAGAAATAAAACCAAAGTGGTAGTCCTAATCCTAAATATAAAAGTTCAGTATTACCTTGTTTGTATCCCAGATTCATTATGAACAGAGTAAAAAGAATCATACTGATTAGAAATCCTATTATTAATGTTAGTCTTATCATTATTTAATTTCTAGTCTCATTATTGCACAACGACTCTGATAGACCTACTATCATCTTATCTACAGTTTACCTGCTAATTCAGGCAGGCATTCAACCATTCTATTGCCGTGGTTGATTCTTGGCACACTATGAGGCGTTTGGGATTTTGAAACGATTAATTTTCAATTTACCAGTAATTATAATTAATGCTAAAAATTTCAATATCAATATATTGCCCAATATAACGCATAGCCTTTGTT
>JALVBA010000070.1 GCA_027010905.1 Marinilabiliaceae bacterium | reverse complement strand
TTTTACCTAAAAAACCTAGAATTAAATACGAAACCGTTAATACACATGGACAACTTGCTATGTTCTAACAAGTTGCTTATATCGAACTCAGGTTATTAATACTGTTAATTGCCCATAACGTAGATGCTAACCAAACCACTTCATGTCATATCCAAATATGAGAATGTAATATTTCCCAGAACTTATACCACCTTTTTCAGCACCTCTCTCAAATTCACCTTATCGGCAATAATACCGTGTAGCTCTTCAATCTTCACTCTGTCCTGCTTCATTGTGTCGCGGTAGCGGATAGTCACGGTATTGTCCTCCAGCGACTGGTGGTCGATGGTGATACAGTATGGAGTACCGATAGCATCCTGGCGACGGTAACGTTTGCCGATGGAGTCCTTCTCATCGTACTGGCAGTTGAAATCAAATTTCAGGGTGTTAACGATACTTCTGGCCAATTCGGGCAGGCCATCTTTCTTTACCAAAGGAAGAACGGCAAGTTTAACCGGGGCAAGAACAGGGGGTAGGTTAAGTACAATGCGGGTATCTTTCTTCCCATCTTTTCCTTCAATCTCCTCTTCATTGTAAGCACCTGCAAGCACACTCAGGAACATGCGGTCTACACCAATTGATGTCTCAATCACGTAGGGCACATAGTTTTTATTTAGTTCAGGGTCGAAGTACTGAAGTTTCTTACCTGAATACTCCTGATGCGACGACAGGTCGAAATCGGTACGTGAGTGTATTCCTTCAACCTCTTTAAAGCCAAACGGCATTTTAAACTCGATGTCGGTAGCAGCATTGGCATAGTGAGCCAGCTTGTCGTGGTCGTGGAAACGGTAGCTATCGTCGCCCATACCAAGGGCTTTGTGCCAAAGCATACGCTTCTCTTTCCAGTACTCAAACCATTTCTGATCCTCTCCCGGACGAACAAAAAATTGCATCTCCATCTGCTCAAATTCGCGCATACGAAAGATAAACTGACGAGCCACAATCTCGTTACGGAATGCTTTACCAATCTGAGCTATTCCGAACGGAAGTTTCATCCGGCCGCTCTTCTGCACATTCAGATAGTTAACAAAGATACCCTGAGCTGTTTCGGGACGCAGGTATATTGTTTGAGCACCGTCGGCTGTTGAGCCAATCTCGGTAGAGAACATAAGGTTGAACTGACGTACATCGGTCCAGTTTTTTGTTCCTGAGATGGGACAGGCTATCTCGTAATCAATAATTATCTGACGTAGCTCTTCCAGATCGTTATCGTTAAGTGCTTTGGCAAAACGGCTGTGAATTACCTCAATCTTTTTCTTGTTGGCTAAAACTCCTGGGTTTGTCTCTTTGAATTGAGCTTCGTCAAAAGCATCACCAAAGCGTTTTTTTGCTTTAGTAACTTCCTTCTCTATCTTCCCTTCAATTTTTTGGATGAGGTCTTCAATCAATACATCGGCACGGTAGCGTTTCTTACTATCCTTATTGTCGATGAGCGGGTCGTTAAATGCATCAACATGTCCTGAAGCTTTCCACACTGTAGGATGCATGAAGATTGCCGAGTCGAGACCGACAACATTTTCGTGCAGAAGCACCATTGAGTCCCACCAATATTTTTTAATATTATTTTTCAGTTCAACACCATACTGACCATAGTCGTAAGCTGCTGCTAAACCATCATATATTTCGCTCGATTGAAAAACAAATCCATACTCTTTACAGTGAGCTACCAGTTTCTTAAATACATCTGCTTGTTGTGCCATCTTAAATTATTTTTAAAAAAAGCCCCTCCCTGCCTCCCCTGGGGGGAGGAGAAAGGCACTTGAATGTTTAAATTATATTATTTCACCCCTCTCTTGGGGAGGGGTGAGGAGTGGGCTTTTATTTCTATTTCCTCACCGTCCTTCTGTCACCGGCGTGGCTGGAGATCTCTCCATCCAGAAGTCCGATATATTCGTCTGTATCTCCCAACAGTTTTTTTGCTGCGTCAAGCTCAGCATCTCTTTTTAGTGCAAACTGAACAGATCCTTTTTGATAGTAGTAACGCTTTACAATCTCTATCCCAAGTAACTCTTTAATCTCCTCATTAAACAGGTCAAGATCTTTATTAACGTCTAATTTCAGCATCTTCTCCAATGCATCAAAATCCTCTTTAGCAGCATCAAAGTAGTCCTCTTTTTTAGCAACCTCTTTCATCTCATCAAACAGGTCTTGTGTTCTTGATTCATACACGAAATCTTTCTTTGCTAAAACAAACTTTTTGAAATCATTGTAAATATCATCCGTAATAGTGAAGTTATCAACAGATCCAATTGAGCTGTTTTCAAGAACAAACTGAGTAGCAAAATTGAAAAACATCTGTTGCATCACTAAAGCATAGGTGATATTTCCATATTTATTTTGTTTAACCTTTATGTCGGGAGATACTCCTCCACCATCGTACACAGGGCGTCCATTTTTTGTTTTGAACTCTGTTATCAGTGAGTCAGGAACCAGTCCAACACTTCCGTCATCATTGCGGTGTGCATAATCTATCGCCTGAATACAGCGACCTGACGGGATGTAATACTTAGCAGTTGTAACTTTCAGTTTGGCATTATACGACAGGTTACGGGTAGTTTGAACCAGCCCTTTACCAAAAGTGCGTTGACCAATTATTACGGCACGATCCATATCCTGCAGACTACCGGAAACAATTTCTGAAGCAGATGCCGAACCACGCGACACCAGCACTGCAAGCGGCATCACTGTATCGATAGGCTGACGGGTTGCATTGTACACCTTGTCCCACTGCTTTACTTTTCCACGTGTGCTCACAATCTCGGTTCCGTTAGGAAGAAACAGGTTAGAGAGTTTTACCGCTTCGTCGAGTAAACCTCCGGGATTACCTCTGAGGTCAAGAACCATTTTCTTGGCTCCCTGCTTTTCTCGCAAATCTAAAAATGCCTCTTTAATATTGTTGCTGCACCCCTGAGTGAAACTGCTAAGAACGATATAACCCGTTTCATCGTCAATCATTCCGTACCACGGCACAGGATTAATCTGAATCTTCTCCCTCTCAATCTCAATGGACAGTGATTTTTTTTTGCCGGGACGCTCAATCTTCAGCTTCACTGTGGTGTTTGCCTGCCCCTTCAGGAGGTCACTCACATCAGATGTTTTTTTTCCAACTATATTTTTACCATCGATGGAGATTAGTTTATCGCCGGCTTTCAGTCCAGCTTTCTGAGCAGGAAACCCTTCGTAAGGTTCAGAGATGACAACATAATCGTCCTGTTTAGAAATCAATGCTCCTATTCCGGCATACTCTCCGGTTGTCATAAACTTAAAATCATCTATGGCTGACTCGGGGATGTAATTAGTATAGGGATCAAGAGACTTAAGCATATCATCAATACTCGTTTTTATAAGTTTTGCCGGGTCAGTTTCGTCAACGTAGTAACTGTTTAACTCCCTGAAGAGGGTATAGAAAATATCGAGATTTTTAACTATCTCGAAATTACGTTTATCACTATTAAAACTAACCAGCCCAAAAGAGATAGTTAAAATTAATATTATTGATACTCCCCATTTAACTTGCTTTCTGTTCATCAATTTTCTCATCTTCTATTCTATTACGTTGATATCTTATATTAATTTTCACGCCGACAGGGCACAAAGTTAATATTTCCATTAAAAAAGCCATTAAGTTTTCCGAATAAGAGAGAGTGAAAGAAAAAACAGAAAAAAACAACCACTCAATTCTTTAACCCATCAATATTATTATCTATATTTATAACACTTTTATTAACCCTCATTTATTTTTATCTATTATGTCTCATTTTCGTTTCTCCCTACTTCCGAGATGGATTTTTTTAATCCTCCTTTTTAGCTGCTCATCGCCTAACAACAAAGAAGCCAAACAAGTTAAGTATACCGGTAAGATAGCTGCTTTTACTTCGGGTGTGTTGTCCAATGAATCTTCTGTGCGAATACAGTTTTCAGAAGAGGTTAAGGATACAAAACCGGGTGCTGAGGTCTCATCGGGAGTTTTGAAAATTACACCAAAGATTAGCGGAAATGCTACATGGGAAGATGGCCGTACTATTGTGTTTACCCCTGAGGGGAGAATGCCATCCTCTACGGAGTTTAAGGTAGAGGTAAATCTTTCAAAACTGTTTAGTGATGAGAAGAGACCGTTTGAGTTCTACTTCTCTACTATTGAACAGAATTTCAGAGTTGTAAAGGGTTCGCTAACTCATGTTGATAAGAATAACTTCGAGAAGAACACCTACACCGGCGAAGTGGTTACTGCCGATAATATGGATGAGAGCAGTGTTGAAAAAATCATTAAAGCTACTCAGGCAGGCAAAGAGCTGGAGATTACTTGGGAGCATAGCCAAAGTGATAACAGGCATATATTTAAAGTAAACAGTGTAATGCGCAGTAATAGTGCCGATAAGCTTGTTATAAGTTTTGACGGCTCGGTAGCCGGTGTCGACCGTAAGGGAACATTTGATGTGGTTATCCCTTCGCTTAAAGATTTTAAGGTGATGGATGTAACGGTTATTCAGCAGCCGGAGCAGCTGGTGAGGATACTCTTTTCTGATCCTCTGCTGCAACCTCAAAATTTGAACGGACTTATTACCATCGGAAATATTCAGGGGTTGAAATATAAAATTCAGAATAACGCTGTTGATGTATATCTGCCAAATAGAATATCGGGAATGAATAGTGTCTCTATTTATCCCGGAATTAAAAACGGATTGAATTTTGCGTTTAGTGGAAAGGAGAAGTATGACCTGGAATTTGAATCTCCCAAACCTCAGATAAAGTTCATAGGCAAAGGCACAATCATCCCCGATTCTAAAGGGTTGATACTCCCTTTTAAAGCAGTAGGGCTAAAGGCAGTAGAGGTTAAAGTGATTAAGATTTTTGAAAATAATGTAGCCTCTTTCCTTCAAACAAACAGGATGGATGGCTCAAATCAATTACGACGTGCCGGGAGGTTGATACAGAAAAAAGTTATCAGGCTTGATGATGACCGTACACGTAACCTTCTGAAATGGAATGCCTTTTCATTCGACCTTTCGGATCTGATTAAGCCTGAGCCGGGAGCTATCTATCGTATTGTTCTGCGCATGAAAAAGGAGTACTCCGTCTATCCATGCGACGATATCGAGAGTAAGGATATTGATATAGAGGAGGAGGAGAAAATTACTGAGAGGGAGAGTGACTACTGGGAGACACCCGAGCCATACTACTACGCATCATGGAATGAGTACTACTCCGATTATGATTATTCAGAGAGGGAGAACCCATGTTCTGAGTCATATTACAGGTACAAATCTGTGGGACGAAATATTCTGGCATCCAATCTGGGGATAATTGCCAAGCAGGGTACAGGCAGAGAGATGGTTGTTGCTGTTACCGACCTGCTGACAACTAAGCCTGTTGCCGGAGCAGAGATAACAATTCTGGACTTTCAAAACCAAACAGTGGGAGAGGCAAAGACAGGAGCTGATGGAGTGGTGATAATTTCCGTATCCCATAAGCCGTACATTCTTTTTGCCAAACAGGCAGAGCAGCGAGGTTACCTTCGTCTTGATGAGGCTTCGGCACTATCGGTAAGCCGGTTTGACGTAAGCGGTCAGGTAATGCAGAAAGGTAAGATTGGATTTATCTATGGCGAACGAGGAGTGTGGCGACCCGGCGACACTCTCTTTATATCTTTCATTCTGAAGAGTGTTAAAAACAATCTGCCTGCTGATATCCCGGTAATCTTTGAGCTGATTAATCCTCATGGTCAAACGGTGAACAGGCAGGTTAAAACATCCGGAACAAACGGATTGTACGTATTTAAAACAAACACTTCATCCGATGCACCTACCGGAAGATGGAGGTGCAGAATCAGCGTTGGAGGAAGCACCTTCGAAAAGGGTTTTCGAATAGAGACTGTAAAGCCTAACAGACTGAAAATTAACCTTGACTTTGGAGGTAAGGAGATACTTGTTAACAACCGTTCAACCGGAAAGATGAGTGTTAAGTGGCTGCATGGCGCAATAGCACGAGGGTTGAAAGCAGATGTTAACATTACGCTTAACCAGTCGACAACAACTTTTAAAAATTATAAGAGTTATGTTTTTGATGATATGTTCAGGCAGTTTTACCCTGAGGAGATTAAGGGGTTTGAAGGAACTCTGGATGATAACGGAGAGGCGGCAGTCTCGTTCAATATCAATCTGAAAGAGAGAGCTCCGGGAATGCTTAAAGCGGCATTCAACACCCGGGTGTTTGAAAAGGGTGGTGATTTCAGTGTTGACCGTTTTATTATCCCTTTTGCTCCATACAAAGTTTTTGTTGGACTTAAAACAGCAACAGGCGACAGGCGTGGTGCATTGGTTACCGATACTGTTCATCGCATGAGTGTGGTAACTGTTGATGCTGAAGGTAAGCGTGTGAGTACAGGCGATCTGGAGTATCAGATTTATAAGGTTAACCGCCGATGGTGGTGGGAGTCAAACGACAGAAACCTTGCCGGTTACATGGGCTCATCAAACAACAACCTTATAAAAAAGGGAACAGTGAAGATGAAGGATGGAAAGGGTTCATTCCCGTTTAGAATCAGCTATCCTGAGTGGGGGCGTTACGTTGTTAGAGTTATCGATAATCTAAACGGACATGCCACAGCAAAAACTGTTTTTGTTGACTGGCCGGGTTGGGCTTTAAAACCCGTAGGCGACGACCCGGAAGGGGCTTCGATGCTATCCTTTAGTGCTGATAAGAAAAAATATGAGGTAGGCGACAAAGCCACTGTTTCGTTTCCGTCGTCGGGAGTGGGAAGTGCATTTGTTAGTATTGAGACCGGATCGGGCATCCTGCAAACTTTTTGGGTTGAGCCGAAGAAGGGCAGCTCTTCGTTTTCTTTTGACATCACAAAAGAGATGTCGCCAAATATTTATGTTCACATAACTATGTTGCAGCCTCATTCGCAAATGGCAAATAATTTGCCTATCAGGCTTTACGGAGTTATTCCTCTTCTGGTTGAGGATAGTGAAACGCACCTTGTTCCTATAATTAAAACAGCTGATGAGTTCAGACCCGAAAAGAGTGCTACCATTAAAGTTAGTGAGAAGGATGGTAAGGCGATGAGCTATACTCTAGCGGTTGTGGATGATGGCCTGCTCGACCTCACACGTTTCAATACTCCCAACCCCTGGCGACAGTTCTTTGCAAAAGTGGCTTTGGGAGTTCACACCTGGGATATCTACAACGATGTGCTTGGTGCCTATGGTGGAAAAATTGAGCAGATGTTCAGCATTGGGGGTGATGAAGACCTGTCGGGAAAGAAGGAGACTACGAAGGCAAACCGTTTTAAACCGATGGTTAAGTTTATTGGGCCATACACCTTAAAAGCCGGAAGGACCAATAAACATACAATCTCCATTCCTCGTTACGTAGGATCGGTTAGGGTAATGGTTGTTGCCACCTCGGGTGAGGCGTTTGGTGATGCTCAAAAGACCGTTCCTGTACGTAACCCGGTGATGGTGCTCACAACCCTTCCCCGTGTTCTTAGTCCGGGCGAGACTGTTGACGTACCTGTTGCTGTTTTTGCAATGAAGGATAATGTGAAAAATGTCTCCGTTACCCTTTCAACCAACACACTGTTTACAATATTAGGAAGTAACAAGCGCGAAGTAACTTTCTCTCAACCCGGCGATAAGAGTGTTACTTTTAAGATAAAAGTAAACAAGAAACAGGGCTTTGGAAAGATAAGTGTTGCTGCCTCTTCGAAAGGAGAAACAGCAAGAGATGACATTGAGGTAAATGTGGAGAATCCTAACCCTCCATTAACAACTGTTATCAGCAATGTTACTGAGCCGGGTAAAAAGATACAAATACCATACACTCTACAGGGTATTGAAGGCACAAACCATGTTACTCTCGAGGTGTCATCTATTCCGCCGATAGATTTAGGCAGAAGGTTGGATTATCTTATTCAGTATCCTCACGGATGTGTTGAGCAGGTTACATCATCGGCTTTTCCACAACTATTTATCGATAAGGTGATGGATGTGCCGGCAACTATGCAGATGAAAGCTGAGGCAAACATTAAGGCTGCCATTAAGAAACTCTCAGGGTTTATCCGCTCTGACGGAGGATTTGGCTATTGGCCGGGCTCAAGTAGTTCGAACGACTGGTGCACATCGTATGCAGGTCATTTTATGCTTGAAGCAGAGAAGCAGGGATATACTCTGCCGATAGGGTTTAAGCAGAAGTGGATGAATTATCAAAAATTGAAATCACGACAATGGGTATTCTCTAAAGATAAGTATGGTGAGGATTTAGTCCAGGCCTATCGTCTCTACACCTTGTTGCTTGCAGGAGGCTCTGAGCTGAGTGCTATGAATCGTATGCGTAACATTCAGGCATTGTCTGTTCAGGCACGCTGGCGACTGGCAGCAGCCTATGCTCTGGCGGGATACAGTGACGTGGCCAATAAGTTGGTTGATAAAGTATCAATAAATCCAACTACACAGAGACACTACTACTACACCTATGGCTCTTCGGAGAGAGACAAGGCGATGATAATTGAGACACTGATACTTCTGAACAGGCGCACCGATGCCGCTCCTCTGGTGCAGTCTGTTTCAAAAGCACTTTCCGGAAATAGATGGATGAGCACCCAGACAACTTCCTACTGTCTGTTAGCCATGAGCAAGTTTGCAGGGGACAAAACAACTTCATCAAAACTCTCTTTTGAGTGGAAAGCAGATAGTGACAAGGGAAGCAAGGTGAGGTCGCAAAAGCCTATTTATCAAACTCCGATTACACCTATCGAAGAGGGAGGAGAGATTTCTGTCACAAACTCATCTGATGGGGTGATTTTTACACGCCTGATAATGGAGGGTATTCCCGAGCAGGGAGATATGATTGAGCAGGCTAAAAATCTGAGCATGACAGTGAACTATACAACCATTAACGGGGAGAATATCAATGTGAATAGGCTGCAACAGGGAACTGATTTCATGGCAATTGTAACGGTGAAGAATCCCGGCACAATGGGGTATCAGAAGGATATGGCTCTGTCGCAAATATTTCCATCGGGATGGGAGATACGAAACACCCGCATGGAGGATGTTGTATCGGTTCATGAAAAGGATATGCCCGACTATCGCGATATTCGTGACGACCGTGTCTACACATATTTCAATATCGGTACAAACCGGTCGAAAACATTTGTTGTGATGCTTAATGCAGCCTACACCGGCAGGTTCTATCTGCCTGCAACCACCTGCGAAGCTATGTATAACAACGATGTTATGGCTCGCAAACCCGGAAGATGGGTAACTGTAGTTAAGCCGTAAAATTAGTCGGTAGTTAGGTCTATTCCTCATCCCCTTTGAAGGAATTATCGTTTTCATTTGGGGCTATTATTTCTTCCCCCTCTCCATAGGAGAGAGGGATAGGAAGTTTAATCAATACCGAAAGAGTGAAACGAAAAGGATGTTGAATTGTTGAAAGCAAAATTGAGATATTGAGAATTTTTGATAGAATAAAAGGATAGAAGAGTAGCATATTTCGATAACGAATTAGAAGCCCCATCGGAGCGAAACCATAATAGCCCGGGGTGAAGCCCTGGGTATAATAAGTAAAACGTAATAGTTTTTGGCGCATATTTTTGCAGATGCAAAAATTGTGACACATAATTACATCTGAAATGTTTATTACTTTGTACGAATATTTAAACTGTAAATAATAAAAATTACTTTAAACGCCGTAAGAAGATGTTATCACTTCAAGAAAAGTATTACAAAATAGATAAGAAGGAGTTTGGTACAGGTGCTGCAACCAGATTCCTGCAAATTGACCGGTTTGTAGATGCTACAATAAGAGCTTCCCTATTTTCTGATATGCCATTGGTTAAGAAGAAATAGAACTGTTTTTTAAGGACAAATAATTCACGGGGTGACTGTTTGATACGACAATAGTCACCCCGTGAATATTAAAGCAATTGTAATTAGTTTCTACAAAGGTAAACGCGACTCTGTCGCTCTATTTTAAGGTGCTGAGCTCCGTTAATATTTGTAGTAATTATTATGGGTCATTTCATAAAGTTGGGGATTACGCATAAATTTTAGAAAGCCTAAACAAGAAAAATCAGTGTATTTTATATGTTTTACAGCAGGATCCTGGTTTTCATGAATCATTATCTTGTTGATAATTAGCACTAATCGATCTTACGGTTTTTTGCATTTTCGTTTGTAGACCTACCTGAGCACTTGATATCTATGGAGTTAAGGTGTAATATTGTACCATGTTCGTCAAGCTGTTATCAAAATACAACAAGAGCACAGGAAAGTACTACACACTTTATCAGTTGTGTGAGAGTTACCGTCTTGACGGCAGGATAAGGCACCGTGTAATTGTTGATTTGGGAAAGCTTGAAGAACAACTGGATTCGGTAGAAGCCATTAAATCGATAGGCAAAAGGATAGAGGAAAAGCTTATCGGACAATCGCCTATCCCTTTCACTGGAGATAAAAAGATAGAAGACCTAGCCAATCATTTTTACGAAAAGATAAAAAAAAAGAGACCCGGTATGATTTTGGCCCTGACAGTGATTATCAGATCATAAAAATGTCTTCCATAAAAAACAAGGATGCCCGTGAGATAGGTGCAGAATGGCTCAGCAAGCAAGCATTTGACCAGCTTGGGATAAGGAATTTCCTTGCAAACGAGCAAAAATGGCCTCAGGAAGATATCTCCCTTGCCGAGGCACACATTATTAGCCGTACGGTTTATCCCGCATCGGAACTGAAAACCGTATCTTTTATAAAAGAGAACTCAGCAGTTTGTGAGTTGACAGGATACGACAGGGATAAGGTCACTAAAGATAAGCTGTACCGGATATCGCATCGGTTATATGCAATAAAGGATCAACTCGAAAATTATCTTTAAATATGAAATAATTTTTGTAATATCGTACTGAATTTTATTTGAAAATCGTTAATGGGCTCTACGGTTTTCAATAAATCAACAGAAAAAACTAATTTTTAGAACCCACCTATTTTTAAAAATTTAATACGCAGCAAACACGAAAGGAAAAAAAGAAGAAAAAAAGAAGAAAAAAAGAACTTTCGGATACCCAAAGAAGCCTTAAAGAAGATTAAGAATCAGCAGGAGCGGGACACCTTTTTTCATGATCTTTATAAGCAAGCCGTAGAAGGGATGCTCAGAACAGAGATGGACGAACATCTTGGGTATCCTAAATACCAGGCAGGTGAAGAGCCGCGGGAGAATACCCGCAATGGATACAGTAACAAGCCCTTAAAGACAAATATTGGCGATATTCCATTGGAGATCCCCAGGAATAGATAGAGACTCGAGTTTTGAGCCGGTTATTGTTCCGAAACATCAACGGATGTCAGCCAGGATAGAGCAAGCGATCATCACGCTTTATGCACGAGGGAAAAGACAATTTTTTTTAACACTTCACAAAGCTTTATATTTACTGCCAAAGAGAGTTGATTAAATCGACGGATTCATTAACCAGAATTTGACCTCCAACCGGACCTATATTATCGACCATGGCACTATAACCTCTATAACCATCGCCTTCTGCAGCTCTCTTTGTGGGGAGATATCCACCATAATCACCGCTACATAACTGAACAATAAAAGTTTGTTTAGCTTTGTCTCGGCCAGTTATTCGGAAACCATAATCTATAAATAATTCAAACGGATTAGTGATAAAAACAACATCTCCCACCCGAATTGCATGAATTTCCACAGGATAAATTGTATCACCTTTTTCCTGTTGTTCATACATTTTTACTAAAGCTTGTTTCTTTTTCAAAATGCCATAATCCGATAATTTATTATCCCAGGGGCCGTATTCTTTTTTTTGTTCGTTTTCCTTTATTTCTTTTAAAAAATTATTCCATGCAGTTTCTGAAGAAACTCTTGAATGAATTTCGTTGATTACAGCATGAGCTTCCTCGTACTTATCTTTGCTAAATTCTCTTTTGGGTAGTTGTATCTTTTTAATTGCATGTTTGAAAACCACTTTTGACTGAGCTGAATTTTTTGCTTCGGGATAAGCATCTTCAATAGCCTGACCTAATCTTTTTCCGATTTCAATAATACCCGGTATATCCCACATATTTGGTTCTCCCGATTTATAGCCGCTGGGCAAATCGCGAGGTGCAATATCGCCGGCAGCTCCAATTTGAGGTAATACAAATACATCTTTCGATATTCTTTTTGCTATCTCTTTGCGTACTTCTCCCCAATAATCAGCAGAAACATAATACTTTGCCTCGGTTA
>JALVBA010000069.1 GCA_027010905.1 Marinilabiliaceae bacterium | reverse complement strand
CCTAAATATAGTCTATTAAGCCTATTGTATCAGTGTATTGAGACATAAGCAAATAAACGCATCAACAAATAACCAATATATATTTTAGTTAGTTGTCCACTAATTTGGCATTACCTCAAAACTAAAAACATAAGCATAGCTACATGGTCTGTTTTCCTCATGCTGAAGTTCATCCGGAATTTCAATGATTAGTCCCTCTTGCGAGTCGTTCTGCCACTGCAAGGGCGTATCGTATCCTAACAGATATAACTTACTATTTTCGTTTGCCTTAAAAGATTTAATATTCAACTCATTTCCCGGCCATTCAAGAGTAATGGCATACAGCCGTTTACCATCCTTCGTTGAAGTATATCGTATTTTCTCACCCTCTTTGTAGTGCTTGGCTCTTTTGGTATTATAGATTGCCTTACCATTAACTTCAAGCCATTTACCCATTTCATGCAATCTGTCAATACTCTCTTGCGGAATGAGACCTTCGGCTGTTGGACCCACATTAAGAAGATAATTACCTCCTTTAGCAACAACATCAATTAGGTTATGAATTAATGTTTGAGCTGATTTCCAATTATGATCGCCAACATTAAAGCCCCAGGTATCATTCATAGTCATGCAACTTTCCCAATCAAGAGCCGAAGCATTATCAAGAATCTCCTGCTCCGGTGTACCAAAATCGCCTACATACAAACTATCTTTACTCATTCCCTGCATCCCTTTTCTTCCTTTTCCCACACGATTATTTATGATTAAATCGGGATTCAAATTACGCAGGTAGTTGTACAAATCTTTACCTTGCTCCTCAGTCCATTCACCAATCCATTCGCCGTCGAACCACATTACAGCCGGATTCAGCTCCTCAATAATCTCTTTTAGCTGAGGCTTTAGCTGATTATCTCTGTATAGATGGAATAATGAATCACCTTTCGCATTGGGGTTGTGCCAGTCGAGGATAGAGTGATAGGTGCAAAATCTAACGCCTTCATTCTCACATGCTTCGGAGAGTGGCTTTAGAACATCTTTGCCATAAACAGTAAAATCAACAATATCGAAGTCTGATACTTTAGAATCCCACATAGCTAATCCCTCGTGATGTTTTGATGTGATTACCAGATATTTAATTCCTGCATCATGCGCAAGTTTAGCCCAATCATCAGCACTATATTTTACAGGATTAAAAGGTTGTATCAGTTTAACATATTTGTCAGCCGGAATCTTTTTTTTGGATTGTATCCACTCAGCGTTACCCGAAATGGTATCTCCTTTGTACACTCCACCTAATTGTGAATATCCTCCCCAGTGAATAAACATGCCGAATTTTGCATCGCGCCACCACTTCATACGTTTCTCCTTTTCAACTTTAGTTTCAGTCTTAACGTAATCCCGGGTTTCAAGTGTTTTACATCCGCTTAGAAGTGCCAAAGAGAGAATAATAACAGTACATATAGTTTTTAATTGCATAGCTTAAGTTATAGGGCTTAAACTATAAATATAAGCTTTTTTATTAAAAGAGAGATAACTCTATTTCAAATAGAATGCAAAAAAGTTATTTACGTTCTATTTCTCACTTATTTCTGTCGAGATAAAGAGAAGCAGCACCAAGGACTGCAATATTCTTCACATCTGAAAATATAACTTCAAAATCGACTAATGCACCCGGGTAGGGGAAATCGTTAATTGTCTTCCACATACTTTCGGTAAAGAGATTGTTCGATTGAGCTACCGAGCCTCCAATAATTATTTTTCGTGGATCGACAGCAAACATTATCATTTTTATGGCATTACCCATATGCTCACCAAATTTATTGAATGCAGCTATAGCTTTCTCATCTCCGGCCATAGCGGCTTTTGCCATCTCCTCACCATTTGTTTTGTAGTTGTCTTTAAAAAACTTACCGCTACAGTAGTCTTCGTATGTAGCATCACGATAGGATATGCAACCAAACTCACCCGACCCGCAATGAGCATCAGGCAGCAGATAGCCATCTTTAATTATCCCAGCTCCCATACCTGTGCCAAGTGTAAGCCCCACAAAATCCTTTTCATCACTACCACTACCAAACTGCGACTCGCCCAGAGCAAAGCAGTTTGCATCATTATCGAGATAGACAGGTACGTTAAATTGTTTCTCAAGAATCTCTTTCAGGTGAACCTCTTTCCACGAAGGAATATTTTGAATGTCGTAAGCAATACCTTTCTCTCGGTCTACCAATCCCGGTACGCCAATGCCAATCCCGGCCACACTATCGACGAACAGCTGCTCAATAACCTCAACTATGCTGTCAATAATATCCTGCGGGTTTTCACTCTGAGCCGGAATAAGTTTGTGCTTAATCTCTCTAGTACCATCTTTATTAACCCTACCGGCAGCTACTTTTGTACCACCAAGGTCTACACCTATTAATGTTATTTTATCTTTTAAATTCATTTCGCTTTAAATAATTCTTTAATACTAACTGTTTTATTGTTGATTATGGGTTTTGCCCAGAAACTAATGCTTAAGATATACCCAAGAGTTACGAAAAGGAATACCATTCCCACTTTCAATGATGTCAGGTCACTCAATCCACCAATCAGAACCTGAACAACTGCTCCTCCTGCAATACCTGTCATCAATATCCCTGCAAAAGATCCGTGATGTTTCTTAACTGAGTTAAGACCCAAAGAGATAATTACCGGATACATAACTGAAAGGAAGAATCCTGATACTGGGAAAGCCCATAAAGACAGTTCTTTACCACCCCATAAGCCAATAGCTAAACTAACCATGGCTAAAACAGTAAACCAGCGAAGAACCATCTTGCTATCCATCAGCTTCAGTAGGATAAGGCCTAAAACCCCTCCAATGGTCATTAACCCCCAGAAATATGATACAGCATCTGCCCCAACGATATCGGGATTGAAACCATGATAGTTATTTAAAAATTTCGACATCCAGTAGGATATGCCCTGCTCAGTACCTACGTAGGCGAAGATTCCGAGAAAATAGAGAATAACATATTTGTTGGAAAAGAGCTCCAGATAGCTCTCTTTAGATCCTATCTTCTCATCATCCTGAAGTTCAACCTTAGGAAATTTCACAAACAGAACTACAATAATCATCACCACACTCATAAGTGCGAAAACCCAATATACCGAAACCCATGAAAAGGAGTTCGCAACTAAATCGCTCATCATGCCTATGAACGGTTTTGTAGTATTTCCACTGTCGATATTGGTCACGAAATAGGTGTACATTTGCGGGCTAATAAAGGATGCCAGACCAAATATCAACTGGGCAATAACCGAATTAAAAGCATAGTGCTCTTCACCACCCGACACTCTCAACAGAGGGTTCATGACCACCTGAAGTACTGCCATTCCTGTTCCAATGGTGAAGAGAGAAAACATAAACACAGGGAACGATGGGCTCAATGCAAAGATGAGAGCACCTGCGAATGCGAGAAAAAAGGCTAAAATAACCATCCTCTTTTCACCCCACTTCTCAACCAGTACACCTGACGGAATTGACATTACTCCGTAGGCTATAAAAAAAGCAAAGGGTAGGAACCCGGCCATGGTCTCTGTAAGTGAGTAGCTTGAAGTTACATTAGGATTTAATGCTCCAAGGATGTTGGTTAAAAATGAGATTACAAAGAAAGTAACCATTATCAGGGTCACAATTACATAGTTTCTTTTCATGAGATTTAAGTTTTCGCCTATTAATTAAGCGGGTTTATTT
>JALVBA010000068.1 GCA_027010905.1 Marinilabiliaceae bacterium | reverse complement strand
ATATTAACCCTACTTGTGTAATATTAAAAAACCAACCTGATAATGAGAGAATTACAATAATGATAGTAGACTACATATTTTTTTATGCATTTTTAGGTCATTTTCTAATTTTTGATAAAGATATTGATATTTTTAAACACTTACAAGACGATTGTATTTGCGTTATCTTCTCTAACGTTCGTTCTCCGAACGAATCGAAGTTTTAAGTCAGAAAAACATCTGACTATGGAGTTTGCATATTAAAAGCGTTTAAGGTGAAGATTGGTTGCTGAGCGGAGCCGAAGCTCCCTTTTAATACTCTATCTTATCTGATTTATCGTCCCACATTTTAAATGCTACCCCAGCTTCATCTTTCATAAGATTAATTGCAGGAACAGTACGTTTGTCTAAAGGTCTGTCAAGCTCATCATAAATAAACTTATCGTTGAACCCGACTTTGGCCGCATCATCCTTAGTGTTTCCGTAAAACATGCGGGATATGTGTGCCCAATATATTGCGCCTAGACACATTGGGCATGGCTCGCAGGAGGTATAGATGATACAACCGGAGAGGTTAAAGGTATTGAGATTCTTTGTTGCATTACGTATTGCCACTACCTCAGCATGTGCCGTAGGGTCGGTTTGGGTTGATACGCTGTTTACACCTTCACCAACTATTTCTCCCTCTTTCACTATCACAGCACCAAACGGGCCTCCTCCATTATTCACATTTTCCTTTGACAACTCAATTGCCCTTTTCATAAACTCTTCATGTGTCATCTCTCTCTCTCCTATAAATAGTTCTATTTCTGTTTAACCAGCTTCTTTCTTTCGTGTTCGAACAGAAGAATTTTTCTTAACCTGATTGATTTTGGTGTTACCTCAACATACTCGTCTCCCTGAATATACTCCAAGGCTTCTTCCAGGGTAAAGATAATTGGTGGAGTAAGTTTCACCTTATCATCGGCACCTGATGAGCGCATATTTGACATTTTTTTTGTCTTGGTTACATTCACTGTCAAATCACCCTCACGGTTATTCTCTCCTACAACCTGCCCCATATATACGGGCTCTCCGGGGTGTATAAAGAATTTCCCTCTATCTTGTAGCTTATCCATGCCATAGGCAATTGATGTACCAGATTCCATAGCAATTATAGAACCGTTAATTCGCTTTTCAATAGGTCCTTTCCACAATCCAAATTCAACAAAACGATGAGCAATAATTGCTTCTCCGGCAGTAGCCGTAAGCATATTACTTCTTATTCCAATAATTCCACGTGATGGTATCTTAAACTCAAGATGTATTCTATCGCCCTTTCTCTCCATCGAAACAAGCTCTCCTTTTCGCTTTGTAACCATCTCAATGGCTGTTCCCGAATATTCATCCGGCAGGTCGATAGTCAAATCCTCAATAGGTTCATGCTTCTCTCCGGCAATCTCCTTAACAATAACCCTTGGCTGGCCAACCTGTAGTTCATACCCTTCGCGACGCATCGTTTCAATCAAAACAGAGAGGTGTAAAACCCCTCGTCCAAACACATTCCATGCATCAGCTGAAGATGTTCCCTCAACTCTTAAGGCAAGGTTTTTTTCCAGCTCTTTATCAAGTCTGTCCTTAATATGTCGTGAAGTAACCAATTTACCCTCTTTTCCAAAAAATGGTGAGTTGTTAATGGTAAACAGCATACTCATTGTTGGTTCATCAATAGCAATAGGATCAAGAGCTTCAGGGTTCTCCCTGTCGGCAATGGTGTCTCCAATATCAAAACCTTCGATACCTACCAACGCACATATCTCACCAGCCGAAACCTCATCAATTTTAGATCGTCCTAAACCATCAAAAACGTGCAGCTCCTTTATACGAACCCGTTTTACCGAATTGTCTGTTTTAACAAGGCTAACATCCTGACCTGTTTTCAGTACTCCCCGGTGAAGACGTCCGATAGCGATACGCCCAACATAGTTTGAGTATTCGAGTGATGTAATTAGCATCTGAGGTGTTCCCTTGAGTGCATCGGGAGCAGGAATATGCTCGACAATTGAATCTAACACTGCCGAAATATTATCTGTACGATCCTTCAAGTCCAGCGACATCCAGCCCTCTTTTGCAGAACCGTACACTGTTGGGAAATCGAGTTGATTTTCCGTAGCATCAAGATTAAACATCAGATCAAAAACCATTTCATGCACCTCATCAGGTCTGCAGTTAGGCTTGTCAACCTTGTTAATAACAACAATTGGTTTCAGTCCAAGGTCGATAGCTTTTTGCAAAACGAATCGTGTTTGAGGCATAGGCCCCTCAAAAGCATCAACCAACAGCAAAACTCCATCGGCCATGTTCAACACTCGCTCAACCTCTCCTCCAAAGTCACTGTGACCCGGAGTGTCAATAATATTTATCTTAACACCTTTCCATATTACCGATACATTTTTTGAAAGAATGGTAATCCCTCTCTCCCTCTCCAGGTCATTACTGTCCATGATAAGCTCGCCTACCTTCTGGTGGTCTTTAAAGAGTTTACCTGCCATCAGCATCTTGTCTACCAGTGTAGTTTTTCCGTGGTCGACGTGGGCAATGATGGCCACATTTCTAATCTCCATTGTAATCTGATTTGTAAATAAGGCCGCAAAGGTACTGCTATTTTTTTGTTTTGCTTGATAATTAGATGTATTTCTTCCTATCTTTGACAACTCTTAACCTTTTAATCTTTTGGTTGAATGAACTGGCTTACACGAACAGAGTTGCTACTTGGAGAGGAAAACAGTGACAGGCTCAGAAGGGCTAACGTACTTGTGGTTGGACTGGGCGGTGTAGGTACTTACGCCGTGGAGCAACTTGTACGGGCAGGTATAGGGAACTTAACTATCGTTGATGGCGACACAGTTAATTCGAGTAACCGCAATCGCCAACTCGCGGCGCTCATTAGTTCTGAGGGGCAAAGGAAAGCCGATGTTGTTTCTGCGAGATTAAAGGATATCAATCCTGAATTGAACCTTACCGTTATTGATGAGTTTATTAACAGAGAGAGTATCCCTGAAATTCTTGATGCTCAGAAATACGATTTCGTGGTTGATGCCATCGACACATTAAGCCCAAAGGTTTTTCTGATTGTTGAGACCTACAGGCGAGGTTATCCCCTAATATCCTCTCTCGGTGCCGGCGGTAAACTCGATCCTGCTAAAATAGAGATTACCGACATCAGCAAAACACACAATTGCAAACTTGCCCGCATGGTACGTAAGCGACTTACTAAACATAGAATTAAAAAAGATTTTACGGTTGTCTTCTCCCCCGAAACAGTAAATAAAGAGCATGTAATTGAGGTTGAGGATGAGCTGAATAAGAAGACTACTGTTGGAACAATCTCGTACATGCCCGGTCTGTTCGGGATGTTTGCCGCATCACATGTGATTAGAAAACTTATTGAGAAATAAGTTGGTAAAGAAGATAAGATTATGGATTTCCGTTATCACCTCTAACGTTCGAATGTTCTCCGAACGATTCGAAGTTTTTATGGGAAAGTAACAAGACCGCGGGCTGAAAGCCCGGTTTAATTTAGCCCAATGGCAGAGCAAAGCTACGCCTTAGGTAATTGATAGATTGTTTGTTGTTCGCCCTGAAAGGGAATCGAGTAGGTAGGGGGATTACTCCCCCGCCCTCTCACACCACCACGCATGCTCTCGCACGTGGCGGTTTCAATTAATAGTTTAACTTTTCATAATTTAGTGACAAATTAAACAAGTTTTGTTC